>JAKLPW010000304.1 GCA_022013675.1 Anaerolineae bacterium
GTCATCGACTCTTCCAAGGTAGATCAGAGCTTGGGCATGATACACCTCGAGATCGGCCAGCGCCAGCGTGAACTTCGGGTCCTTAAGAGGGCAGAGTCCGGTGATGCAGGCTGGCTCTGCGACATCAATTGCCTTCTTGTATTCGCCTCGAGCAAGAAGACGCTTGACCCAACGGGACGCCGAGTCGCAGTTGATCTCCTGCGTTAGGCCTGGGGTGTCACTTAGGAGCAGGCGATCGATCTCGCTCGGGCTCCTTATAAAAGCGCGAACTTCACTGCGAAGCCGCATTTCATAGCCTACTTGTGCCGCGCGGATGGCAAACTCAGCCTGCCTGGCATACCAATGGTAGCCCTCGCGAGGATTGGCTCGTAGCCTATACAGCAGTGAATCCGTCCGGAGGCGTTCTCGGCGATTCTCGTCAGTGGTCGCGTCTGTCTGCTGCTCATACCACTCGACGATGTGCTGGCTCAGACGCTGAACATCTTCCGGTCTGAGCAAGTTCTCGTCGCAAAGTCGGTACATCTCGTCATGCAGAAAGAGGCGTTCGTCTTCGGGATGGCACTTCACGAACTCTCGGTCGGCGACGGCGTCGAGGAGCCGCTGGCACTCGTCGAGATCCCATTCTACCTCCAGATGGTCGAGCAGCGCCGCGTTGAGGCCTCTGCGCGCAATGGCCAGATAGCGCAGCACCTTGCGTATCGAGTCGTCGGAGTCACCGTTAATGACGTGTTGGATCAGCAGGCGATCAATCTCACCAATGACTTCCTCGGTCGCACCTTTCTCGACTCTACGTCGGAACTCGTCGAACCCAAGGCCGTGTCTTATGACCTCGAGTGCCAGATCAAGGCGTATGGGACTCCCCTTGGTCACTTGCCAAAGCCGATCCCAGAAAGCTGAATCGATGCTCTCTAGCTCAGGGTATTCCTCCTTCTTCTGCCGAAAATAGGCGTTGGCCTCATCCTTCGTGAACCCACCAAGGGAAATGGCTTCATAGCGAACGCGCGGGTCAGCACCTAGTGTTTCCGCCAGTGCTTTTCTCAGGTAGGGATCATCCTTTTCGGGACGCCCAGCGAGCAGCACAACGCAGTTCTGCCAGCGCAGCAACTGATCCAGGAGCCAAGCCTTCACTGTAGTGCTTTCGCTCTCCAGGCCGTAGGATTTCTGAATCTCATCCCACTCGTACTGAATTCGCTCCGTGGTATCGAGAGCTATAACTGCGCGGCTCCAGCGGGTGACTTCGTTGACACATTCGGCAAACGCGTCTGCTATGTGTGCGCGCTCAACCTCTAGTTCACCTGCAGGCAACCCCGCTTCGCGCGCCGCATCATACCTATCACGGGCAGCCCGATAGTCCTGGAACTCGTGGTCCGTCTCCAGCGCATCGCTCAAACGCGCTTCCAAACCGCTGTTGCTGTTTACGTTCGGATCGTAGAGGTCCTGGATGCCGGACCAGGGGGCGCATGGCGCTATCCCATCCTGGCTGCCCAGACTGGTCCCAACCTGGCGCAGTAGGATCGTCTTACCATCGCCACCCTCTCCAGTGACGTAAAACACGTAAGTGGATCGGTCAGTGGCATCAATTGCCTTCTGGATCTTCCGCATGATCTTGCGAGGAATCCATTTTGGTATCACTACTACCTCCTTGCGTCAATCTGCCTGCCTGGCGGCACGGCTCTGGGCCTCCGAATGTAGGCGTTCGTAATCCTCGATGGATAACACCTCCCTCAATTCCTCGTCTCGCTCCAAAGCTTCAGCCAACTCAGCCCAGCGCTTGGGATGGATCGGTTCTTTCCCAGACAGGAACTGCTCCCACCACGCCTCCAAGGTGGGCCTCTGCGGTTCCAGCACCTCAAGACGGTTGAGAGTCGCACGATGGTATGCTAGCTCGGGGACGTATCGAGCGAGGTACTGAGGATACTGACTCAGATGATCTCGATGGAAATCGAAAGCAGCGAGGTGGGCTTCTGCGAACTGCGCGGAATCGTCTAGTTCGAGGAAGTACGCCATCAGCCGGCGCAACACGGGATCGGGCTCGTAAGTATTTCGCTCGCTGCTCCAATACAAAAGGTGATGTGCTTGGAGCTCGGCGACGAGGTTCAGATAGAAGGCGTCACCGTGACCGGATTCGATCAGGCTCATCTCTTCTGCAAGGAAGCGAAGTGGCTCAACGCTGACCCAGCGCAGCACACTTGCATATCGGGCCAGTATTGATGACAGTTCGGGTACCGTTCTCAGAATCTCCCTCCTGACGTCACCCAAGATGCCATGCATCAGTGATGGCTCGATGGTCTCTTCCACTTCCTGAGCCGCTTGGAGGTCTATGCCTCGCGCCTTCAGTTCCGTCCCGAGGTAGTCGGTGATCAGCGGGTGGCCGAAGGCGTACCGTAGAAGTACTTTGCCTAACCTGGGATCCGCTCCCACCTCTTCTGCAGCGGTCTCGGCGTCGAAGGGGCTCAGCCTGTGCAATTCCACCCGGCGCCGAACCTGGAAGCGTTTCCAGCGCCGCAACTCGCCCCGACTGGTGAAAACGAAAAGCACCCGGTCGGTCAGTGCCAGAGGTTCCACCAGGTGCTGCTCGATCCAGAAGAAGGTTCTCTCATCCTGCGTTACTAGATCGTCCACAGTATCCAACATGATAATGGGAGTGGCAGATCGGGTTGACCAGAGTGTCACCTCATTCACAAAGGCTTCCGCCCACTCGTCCGCGCTGGCCCGTTCTAGATTTGGCATGGTGGTGGACAATTGAGACGCCAGTTGCTTCCAAAGCTCTCTTATCAACTGCTCTCGATTGAGTCGGTCGTTTTGCCAGAGAGCAGGTAGTATCTCCCTGTTCAAATCGAGACGTGCTGCGATGGTGGGATTGGAGCCATCGGGTGGTAGTAGGCCACCATCCTCGTAGAGGTGTTCAAACTCCAAGAGGAGCCAGCTTTTCCCCATGCCAAAGGCTCCCCAGAAGCACGTTATTACAGATTGCATCTGCTTCCCTATGATTCCTTTGTCGAGCTTATTTCTAATTAGTTTGAGTTCTTTTTCGCGATCTACAAAAGGATGGCCTGGTTCTGGGGACCGACGAGGCTTCAGTTTCAATGTCGCATTCATGGGCTAACCTCGGAATCACGTATGATAGGTTGGTGAGAGAGAAGCGCGTCTGGTCCCAGCGACCACACGACGCCGGCAGCCCTGGCGTCTGAGTGGATCACAACCAGAACGTACTAACACAAGGGGTTTTCTAGGAACGCCAACCAGCGAGAGGAGAACCACCACTACGTATCTCCTGTTGTGCTACTTCCTGCAACAAACACATGGCTCAGAATAGAGCCCTTCAACTCAACTGCTATTGTACATCCTTTCCGTGAGGCGTGCTTGACGGGTGCATGACAGACATGCTACAGGATGACTACAACCTGGGATCTCTTGAACCCCTCAGGATGGAGCCGATATCCCCGCCCCTTAAATGTCTGAATATAGTCCACGTGCGGCGAGGACTCTCTGAGCACGGCACGTAGGCGCAGAATGCAAGCAGCAATAGCTCCGTCGCTGACTCCATCCCGTTCAGCTCCTGGCCATCCCTCCTCTGCCAACAAGTCCTTGGTGCATACATCGTGCTGGTGCTGGTAAAGACACACCAACACACGGTACTGCTGTGGGGTGATTTTACCGGTGATTTCGTGCTCCCCTACCCAGACACGGCCTCTCTCTTCATCCAGGCGTAGGGGGGGGTAGATGGAGGGCAATGATACTGAGAGTGGGACAGGCTGGACTGCCTCCGTTGACTCAGGCTCTGCTTGTGAAGTGGTGGAGGTTCCTTCATCTTTTAGAAGGTCGGCTCGCCGAGTCGGCCACTCCTTCTTGACAGTATCCCATGTTGCCTGAGTGATTAGCGCCGGAGGGTTGTCTTGCTGGCAGTAAGTCCTCAGCAGCATATCCGCTAGGATGATACCCCAACGCGGCCGGCCTTCAGCCAGGTGCGCAAGCTCGTCACCAACAGACTCGCCCAGGTTCTCCCCGCACAATTGTGCAAGACTCTCAACAAGCAGACTACTCTTTGAGCTGAAGTTGATCATTCGTCGGCTAATCAGTTCCTGCAAAGCGTTTTCGTCCCATTCCTGTATTCGGAAGATGCGCATCCTATCCGGCTTGAACCATTCTTGAGCGAGGAGTATTGGCTCTGTGTCTTGTTGAAGGAAGAATTTAAAGGCCCAACCCTGGCATTGCACAAGAGGCAATGTCCCTAGTAATGATGCCAGCAAGGCTACCTGGGCTACTGGCTTGCCAGCCGTGGAGCACCACTCATCCAGGCCGTCTACGAGCACAAGGCATTGGAGCAGGCCGACGCCCCTCAGCAGGCTGGAAAAAGCCTGCAATAGTTCCACGCTAGAGGTCTCCTCTGCACTTAACGCTCCGTCCAACAGATCGTGGGCGAGCTGCGGTGCATAACGAGATATGTGCGCTGAGAGATGTCGCAAGATCTTTGGCTGTCCCAGTGTTGTCTGCTTCAGTTCGGCAATCATCACACGACCGCGTGAAACTTCTTCCTCTAGCTTGTCTAAGCCTTGTCGCAGCAACTCATTGACGTGATCGATAGGACGTATGTTCTCAGGATCGTTATTAACTCGTGTCAGGAGTCGTTCGAAGCTACCATAAGAGTATAGGAGAGCCAATCGCGAGCTATCCCTCTGGAGCGGGCGGCATTGTGCTGCCAGCGTCTGGCGATAGGCTGTCTTGCCAAGGCCAGGATCTGCAAGTACTACGCAGGGAATTCTGGTTCCCAGGAGGCGGTCATGAAAACCTCCCACGTCAGAAAAGCAGCCATATATGTCTGATTCCTTCTCCATCGAAGCATCCCACAAAGCAAACGGATTCCCACGTAAGCCGTGTGGGGCCAAGCAGGGTCTCAACTCATCCCGATCCATCACGCCTTTGACTTCCAATCGCTCAGTCAAACGCTTGGACAGCCTGAAGTGCCATACTCCATTTGGAACATTCCGATAAGTCAAACCATCTTGCGTCCAGAACCCGCCACGCTGATCAGTGAAACGACGTAGCACAATCTTGCCTTTGCCTGCATCCAGGTCCAGCCGCACGATGTTATAGGAATTGGGGTGGCCTCTGCCTAGGTAACACGCCCCTGCAGCGATTTCCATAGTTTCGCCGTCGGGTGCAACCTCAAGCGCCAAGTTGGTCTTGTGCAAATGACCTCTGAGGACGAAATCGCAACTATCTTTCAGCAAAGGCTCTACATCTTCCTCATCATACTCGTGAAGCCAATCGAAGGGATGATGTAGTAGTGCAATGCGCAGATCAGCACCTTCAGTCTGCTCCACCGCTGCACGCACCTGCCGCTCACCTAGCACCAACTTCTTATTTTCCTCATCGGCCCCGCTCAGCCAGGCGGTGTTCAAACCAAGGATCGCTATCCGCAGATTCCCCAGAGGAAACACTTTCGTGTAGAAGTAGTGTTCGTCGTCAAATCTAAGATGACTGGTGAAATAGTCGTTCACGAAATCCGCATAATGGTGGAAACGTTCGAGAAGAAGCTGGCGGTTTTCATCGAGCACTTCGGCCACACGCTTGCGTAGCTCTTCTTTGCTCCTGCTTTCGTTTATATGTTTTGCTATGAGGCGTGGGGTCCGCTTGACAGCCTCACGATCTATATCGTGGTTACCAGGGACAATGAACAAATGACTCTTGGGTATGCCCGTGACGCACAGTAGGTCGTCAAGGAATTGGCAGGCCAACCCATATTCACGTGGTTTGCCAACAAAGGCAATGTCACCTGTTATGACAATGAACTCGGGTTGCAGGCCATCCTCGTGTATTCGCTTTTCAATATCCTCCCGCAGAGTCTTCAAGACAATCTTTTCATCATACGTATCTGACTCGCGGAAGTGTGGATCAGAAAGATGAAGCCATGTAAGAGTTGACATAGGTGAGAACTCCTTCCTTGAGATCACCAGGATTCCTTAAAACCGCCAGGATAGAGCCGATACCCGAGTCCCTTATAGGTCCTGATATACCCCTCATGAGGAGAAGATTGCCGAAGCACGCGACGCAGACGCGCGATCGAACATGTGATAGCCTGGTCAGAGACACCCTCTATCGCATTTTCTGCCCACGCCTCCCGTACTAGCAAATCCTTCGTGCATACTCTATCCTGATACGCGTAAAGGCACTCCAACACGCGGTAGTCTTGTGGGTTGATCTTTGCCGGTAATGTCGTTATCGCCCAGCCACAGCAAGCGCTTCTCCATGTCGAAAATGAGGACAGGGCGAGTAGCCGTCTCCTCCGCTGGGCCAGCCTCGGGTTTCAACCCTTGGCCTGAGATGGCCAAGGAACTATCCTCGGCCATGAAGTCCTCTCGATGCGCCAGCCAGTAGGTCTTGACTTGCTCCCAGGTGTCGAGAGCGATCAGTTCCGGGGGGGCAGATTGCCGGCAATGGCTTCGGAAGAGCTTGTCTGCGAGGGTCAATGCAGCGCGGGGTGATCCTTCAGCGAGAGCAACGAGTTCGCTGTTGATGACTTGACCCAATTGTTCTTCGCATAGCTGCGCCAGGTCCTGGTAGGGATGCTCCCTCTCACTGAAATAAACCAAGCGATGGCTGATGAGGGCCTGTAGGGCGCTCTCACTCCAGGAGATGTGAAAGAAGTACAATCGGTCTGCCCGAAACCATTTACAAGCGCGCAGGTTTGGCTCCAATTCCTGAGGTAGGAAGAACTTGAAAACCCAACCGGGACATTCGATCAATGCCAGTGTTCCCAGCAGGGGTGCCAGGAACGCGGTCGCTTGGACCGGATCATCAGCCGTGCGAGGGAACTCGTCGAGGCCGTCCACAAGCACCATGCAAGACTCCAGACCAGCGTCCTTGACCAGACCAGCAAAGCCTTCCATGAGTTCCAGCGAGCTAAGATCATCCAGGGAGCTTGATATCCCGGCATTGGCTCCATCCCTTAGATGGGGCGCGAAGCGGGCAACATAAGCCACCAGGCGTGAGGCAACGCCTGGGCTCGCCAGTTTGTTATGCACATCAGGGTCATAGGAAGCTACGCTCATCAGCGTGGATAGTCCGAGTCTTAGAAGTACACGGACATGATGTGAGGAACGCAACTGCCGTACGTCGTTGCTGGCGCTTTCCAATGCATGCTCAAACCCGCTATAGGTATAGGTGACAGCAAGCATTGAGCCGTTCCGGCTGAGAGGCCGGCACTGGGCGGCCAGCATTTGACGTTGGGCCGTTTTGCCGCAGCCGCGCTTGGTAAAAACGACACAAGGCTCAGCAAGGTGGAGAAGCTCGTCGAATCCGCTGACATCGACGAAGTAGCATGTCAAGTCTTCATCGTGTTCAGCGTTCCGTTTCTCGAAGGGATTGCCTTGCAACCCCCTTCTGGTCAGCCAACGATCAAAGCTAGTTGGTATGTTGTCAGAATCGGGAGGTTCCTTGCACATCATGCATCGCTCTTTCCGCTCGTTGTCTTGGCCGCGAGATACAATGCTCACGTGGGACATTGAATTGGAGTGTTCCATCTTCTTGCCCTATGATCAATCTGTGCCCGGATGGCCCACCGACATCGGTCGCATACTGGCTCAAGGCATAATTCGCCCCACCGGAGCTATTTGCAGCGAAATGCCAACTCACCACCCTCGCACTTCTAGCCGCTGGGCTATGAGCAGACAGGATAGTTCGAGAGTGGAGTGCCTCCAATTGCTTGAGACCCTCAAGTGTGGCCATACCAACTTACAGCGGCTCTGTGACTCTGCCTCCTTGCCATATCAACTGCACGAAGGAGCCGACGAAGAGCGCAATTCCAGACCAGGCAAAGATAAGCGCTGGATAGACACCAAGGGTCAGAAGATGGGGAATCCCAACGAGTGCTTCTAGTGTAAGCATAATCCCGCGACGATTTGCCGGGTCAATGAAAAAAGAGTCGACGGCAACGGATCCAACGATAGCAGAATCCGCGCTAGCGGATCCAATGATAGCGGGCCCAACGATGACCGGGTACAGTAGTGAAGATACGATGAGTGCTACGAGACAAGACTGCATCAGTCCGATCAGATAGAGTTTGCAGGCCGATCTCACTACATCTTTCAGCCGAGGCCCTCCAACCGCTCTGAACGCTTTGTAAGCATCAAACAGAAGATAGGCGAATGAACCAACATACGTGAACAGGCCTATGATTGCCAAAGTGAGATAGTCACTGTTTGTCCCGATTTTCCAGGGCGAATCGTCCAAGACCAAAGGCGTGAAACCCACGACGATGGCGCCAAGAAGACGTGGAAAGAATAGCTGGAAGTAGGGGAAGCGCTGCTCGTCTTTCCATGTTCTCCACAGGATAATGATTATGAAGGCTGCCGTAGCCAGGCATGCCGCGATCACGAGCAGGAAATCCACACCAGCAAGGATGGAGCCGATAAAGGAATCCATAGGAACCCAAACCATAAGAATGAAGGCCAATCCTAGCACTACTGCCATGAACGCTGTGCATGCTGCAAACCAACGAAGAGTTCTATTGTAGAGAGACGAAGCCAATGATAGGAGCCAAGGCCTCTTCTCCAGGATGTCTAGGGTCTTTGCGGCGCCACTGAAGTCGTAAAGACGGATCTGATGTTCCGTGATCAGAGAAACTGCGCTGGTCATGGACGTATGGTCTGGGTCTCTTTCCTCCTTCAGGCGGCGAAGCATAGACTCAAAGAGACGGCACTGTGCTGCATAGCTCCTCTCGTGTTCTATGAGTCTGTTCAGGAACGTGCGCTGCTGTTCAGGATTGTCATCCGCAACCACAACGAAGGCACATATTTCAGGAACGACATGTGCGCTTATCGCCAGCTCGATCTGTCGCCGCGAGGAGCTCGGAGTCTGCTGCGAAAGCACAAGTGTCAGAAGGGCTTTGCCAAGGTAGCACAAGTACTTCGCTTCCGGACTCGAAAGGCTAAGGCTTCGCGCGTACCACACGAACTCGCTAGCGCACTCCTTCAGGGCTTTTGCTCTCCTTGCATCGGAAGCTTGTTCTACTAACTGATCATAATAGGCTCTAACAGGGTCTCTACATGGTTGCTGTATCCGCAGGTGCATAATCTCCTTTCGCCGCCTCCTGAAGGTCAGAAGATCGTACTCCTGCCCCTGCTTGACATCCACGTCAGGGCTGGCACTGAACGAGTAAAGGAAGTCATGTATGAGACACCGGTATTGCTCAGCAAGCGAATCACGGAGCTGTTTGTTCCGCGTGAAGATCTCGACCACAGCCTCGACAAACTCGACAGTGAGTTCCTGTTGTTGGGGAGACCGAATGTCGAACTCCTGGCTCAGTTCAGGAGATTGCGCAAGAACGTGCAACACACGATCCTTGAGATCTGGATCTTCTAGTGTCCTGTGGAGCGCTGCGACGAAGTTCTCTGACTTCGGTTCTGTCACGCGGAGGATCAATAAGGGCGCCTGCTGCTCATCCAAAGCAATAACAGGAACTTTCCCATCTTCTGACCTTGAGCCCATTTCTAGGTGCATGATGCTTCCCACCAACGAAGACGATATCACAAGCCTGCGTGAGGCTATATCCAATAATCAACTACCCCTTGTCAAAGATCTCCGGAATACCCTTTCGTCTGCCCTCACGGAGCAAACGTGCTGTTCTCATATCTTGTGAACTTGGACTCGTTCGTGCTATATGGGTGAAGGTATCTCCTACAGTTTCCAGAGCCAAGCGATCTAGCTCGTCAACAATCTCGAGTCGAGATCCTATAGTATACTTGATATCTCCGTGTCTGGACGAGGCCTGCAGATTCCTCAGAAGCCGAACCTCCAGTGGGGCAAACTCTGCAATCTTGGCTGGGCAACGGGAATCCATGATGCGCGCCCGTAATGCCTTGAGGCCCACCTTGTATTCCGGTTCTGTCAGGTTCTGCTCGTCTAGCAGCAGATCATCCCGTTTCTGAGGCCATTCCGACTTAACCGACTCCCACGTGGGCAGTGCGATCAGCGCCTGCGGTTTTGGTGTTCTGCAGTGGGTCTTCAATAGCATGTTTGCCAAGACGAGAGCCCAACGCGGGCGACCTTCGGCCAGTCGAACGAGCTCATAGTCAATGAATGTGGCTAAGTCCCCCTTGCATAGTTGTCCAAGCTGATCGTAGACTCTATCCCATCTTGCGCTAAAGAAAGCGAGGCGTTGGCTGACCAATTGCTGCAGGGCGTCATCGTCCCACTTGATGATGAAGGAGCGCAACCTCGCGGGTCTAAACCACTCTTGAGCATCTAGTACCGGACTTAGTTCTTGGGGCAAGAAGAATTTGAACCTAAAACCAGGGCATTCAATCAAAGGCAGAGTTCCAAGTAACGGAGCCAGCAATGCAACCTGATTCAAGGGCTTGCCTGCAGTCCAGGAACATTCATCCACTTCGTCTACCAAGACGACGCATGACTGAAGCCTAGCATCCTTAAGCAAGCTGGTAAAACCTGTCAAAGACTCCAAGGCAGAGAGATTCCCCAGATCAGCGACTGCCTCGGTGATTGAGTCGGAGGCGGAATGAGGAGTGTATCGGGCTTGGTAGGCAGCTAGACGCGCAGCGATGTGCTGTTGCCTCAGAGCTTCCTTGACTGCTGTGTCCTGCCGTGCAACAGCCTTGAGCGTGGATAGTCCCTGGCGTAGCAACTCCGCGACGTGGTGACGTGGTTCTACGCGGCTGAAGTCCCCCTCTGCATCTGCGAGCACTCGCTCAAAACTGGTATAAGTGTACGTTATGGCTAGCCTCTGGCTGTCCCGATTGAAGGGCTGGCATTGTGCGGCAACCATCTGGCGATAAGCTGTCTTGCCGCACCCCCGGGCGGCAAGCACAACGCAAGGGTTGCGAGCTGCTAGGAGTTCGTCGAATAGCCCCCCCACGTCAATGAAATACCCGGATAGGTCCCGCTCGCCCTCCATTGCAGCATTCCACGATGCGAACGGATTGCCTCGCAGGCCATGTTTTACCAGCCAGGCTCGAAGCGTAGAGAGTGGCTCTCTTGTCGGTCGTGTGTGTCTAGGGAAGTCAAACCAGAACTCACCATCTGGGACATTGGTATAATTGATCACATCTCTCGTCCAGAACCCGCCGTGTCGGTCAGTGTACATACGAAGGAAGACTGCTCCCTTGCCAGCAGCCAGGTCGAGCCGCACAAAGTTGTAGGAACTGGGATAAAGGCGTGTCTTATAGCAAACGCCCGCAGCGATGACCATGGCTTTGTGAGTGGGCGTCTTGGTCTGAAGTAGTTCTGCTTTGTTCATGTGACCGTGCAATATGAAGTCACACTCACGGGAAAGCAGAGGCTCTACTTCGGCGCGGTCGGATTCTAAGAGCCAGTCGAAGGGATGGTGCATTAGCGCGATCCGAATGTCCGTACCATTTGCCATTTCCAAGGCAGTCCGAACCTGCCGTTCGCCCAGCAATAGGCTATGGTAGTCCTCGTCTGACTTACTTGCCCAGGCCGAATTTAGCCCCAGGATGGCTACACGCAGATTAGAGACATCTATGAGTTTGACATAGAAACGGTGCTCATCGTCAAAGCTTAAGTACTCGCTGAAGTAGTCATTGACGAACTCTCGATAGTTGTGGAGTCGCTGAAGCAGATAGGCGTGGCCCCGATCGTCCGCCAAGAGCATGTTGGAGGCATCTCCGTTTCTCGAGGTCTCCACCGCTCTTTCAGCCAGAGGCGAAATAGCAGCGCGGTCTACATCGTGGTTGCCGGGAACGACGAACAGACGATCCTTGCCTACGCCCGTGACCTGCAGAAGGTCATCAAGGAACAAGCGAGCTAGCTCGTACTCGCGTGGCTTGCCAGAGAAGGCAATATCACCTGTTATGGCGATAAGATCGGGCTGCAAGCCGGACTCGTGTACTAGCTTTGGAATATCCCGCAGCAGAGTCTTCAAGACAATGTTGGCATCATATGTGTCTGACTCGCGGAAGTGCAGATCAGAAAGGTGAAGCCACGTGAAAGTTGACATGTTCTGTACCTCATAATCGCAGCAGAGTTCTCATATCACGTTTTCTGGGAGGCAGTGGAATATGGCGTTATGGCGATTCGAGCTTGCGCATTAGCGGCGCGCCGGATAAGCTGACAAACGGAATCCGCTGTTTGGGATACTTCCTCCGGTATAGTCCCGGGGCTCCCCTCGACCATCACTCGGAAGACCCCAGGTTCCGTGCTGGAATCCCAGACCAGGATCCGTCCGTCTTCACCCAGGTCTACCTCCTTGGGCCTGATTTGCTCTTGCAGAGTCGACTTCTGATTGAGAGTGAGCATGATGGGCAGATCAAGAGAGATGGTCACCTGTGGGCGTTTCCGAAGCGGAGATGCCATCTCTCCCAAAGCAACTCCCCGATTGCAAACGAGTACTCCGCTGAGGACAAGCGCGGCGTAGACGGCATCGGCTGCCGTGTGGTGCCCGTCGTTGATGATGATGTTGCCCCCTGGCTCCCCGCCCAGCAGATAGCCCCCACCCCACATCTCTGCTTCGAGGTTCCTGTCGCCGTTGCTGGTGTATATCGTCCGAATGAAAGCACGATGTAGCGCCTCTTCCAGCCCTCGGTTAGCCTGGTGGATGGTGACCACCGCGTCGCTTCTGAGCAGGCCCTTGGAGTGGAAGTACATCGCCAGGATGAACAAGATGTCGTGCCCATCGAATACCCGGCCTTCCTCGTCCACAACTACCAGACGATCTCCGTCTCCGTCGAAGGCGAATCCATATTCTGCCTCGTGTTGCTTCATGACCCTGACGAGATCTTGGGGATGCTCTCGCGCATACTCCGAACCACAGCGGTGGTTGATGCTCTTTCGGTCTATGGCATCATTGACCACAGTAATCTCGGCGCCGAGACGCCTAAACGCTTCGGGGGCAACCCGGGATGCAGCTCCGTCGGCACAGTCCAGGACGACTCGAATGCCCTCCAGCGACTCGGCTGGGCATCGTTTGACGTGATCCTGAATGTAGAGTTCTATCAAGTTCCGCCCATCTGATTGCTGTCCCAGGGGAGAGGCGTATTCAACGGCTCTGGCAGCAAAGTCGTTGATCAGGCTTTCGATCTCGATCTCCTCTTCTCTCTGAAGCCTCAGCCCGTTCTGCCTTAGCACTTTGATGCCATTGCATTCGAGTGGGCTGTGCGACGCCGAAACGATCACTCCGAGATCGGCCTGAAGTCGCCTGACGAGGAAAGCAACTCCCGGGGTGGTCATCACTCCCAGGTCGATCACATCAGCGCCTTGACCGGTGAGCCCTGCTACGAGGCAAGATAACAGCTCTGCACCGGACGGCCTTGTGTCACGGCCAATAACGACGACTGGATGCTCAACTTTGTCACGCACGAACTGGCCTAAGGCCTGGCCGATCCTCACTGCGATCGCCGGAACGAAGGGCCACTCACCCGCGATGCCACGAATTCCGTCTGCGCCGAACTCAACTCTGGGCATGATTGTCTACCGGCCTGCTGCAATCAGTGGAGCTTGGTCACTGTAGATAGCCATAATATACAACATTCAAGTCAAAGATGCAAGGGCTACGTTCGTTTGCTCAGAATCTTACTGACCTTCTCGTGTTAATTCGTGCAATTCGTGGCTGCTTGCCCAGTATCATCTAACCATTCGCTTGTGCTGCAGGCGGTCGGCTCCGAAGTTGAGCAGAATGGCGAGGCGGAAGCCAGTAGAGGCCAAGTAGTTGATCGCCTGGGCTTCGTGCCTCGGGTGCAGGCCAGAGAGAGCCTTGAGCTCCAAGATGACCTTGCCCTCGATCGCAAAATCCGCCACGTAGTCGCCCACCGATACTCCCTTGTAGGTTACAGGCAGACGCTTGAGCTGCTCGAAGCGGATACCTCGCAAGGCCAACTCGTGAGCCAGCGCGGCCTGGTAGACCGCTTCCAGGAAGCCTGGGCCGAGAATCCGGTGTACCTCCATGGCAGCGCCGACAATGGTGTAGGAAAGCTCTTTGAAAAGGATCTCTGCCATAGGTTGCCTTCTCCTCTACTGAGCATTATGAAAAATCTTTGCCACGAATTTCACGAATTTTCACTAATTATTTCTTGATTCGTGTTAATTCGTGTAATTCGTGGCGAATTCTTTTCCCGAACCCACCCCACACACCTCCCCAGCCGACGCCGCACCGCCGGCGGCCACCAAATCCGCAGAGCCACCGGACTCAGCTCCAGCGTCAGCGGCCCGGCGTACCCCAGGCTCACCAACTGGCGCAGGAACGGCTCCAGGGGCAGCCAGCCATCGCCCGGAAGCTGGTGGTGCTTGACGTAAGTATCCAGGAAGGGGCGGTCCAGCAGCTTTGGTGGGTAGCCGATGTCGCTGAAATGCACGTTGATCAAGCGGTCCTCCATCAGGGACAATAGGTCGAGGAGCGGGAAATCGGCGCTGCCCGCGTGGGCGGTGTCGAGCGTCACGGGGAGGTCGTAGCGGTCCACGAAGACTCGCAGGGCTGCCGGGGTGTGGAGCGCGAAGCTCAAGTTTCTCTGGTGGAAGATGCCCGGGTTCTCGATGGAGATGCGGGTGGATGTGCCTCGCAGGGTCTCGCGGCTCTCCAGCACGGCTCGCACGTAGCGCTGGCCGTAGACGGAGTCAAGGCTCTCCGTCTTGGGGGGATGGACCACCAGCACCGGGCAGCCGACCTCCAGGGCCAGCTTCGTGGCCTTGGGTATGAGCGAGGGCAGGTCGTCCCAGCCCGGGTAGGGGAAGAGAGGTGGGTGCATGCTGAAGACCGGCAGGTCGTATCGTCGTATGAGGCTCTTGACGTAGGCGCTGCCTCGTAGAGTGAGCTCGGGGCTGATGACCAGCTCCAGACCGTCGAATCCGGTACTTTTGGCGATAGCGAAGATCGACCTCAGGGGGTAGATGTAGAGGCAACCGGTGGAAAGGCTCAGCCTAATGCGGCCAGTGGAGAGAAGGCAGTTGCTATCATCTGCTTGGATGGTCATCGGCGAGGTGGGTCCAGGTAGAGTCTGTGAGCGTAGATGTACTCTTCCACGGCCTCGGGAAGCAGGTACTTGATGGGCAGGCCCTCTTTGATGCGGCGCTCGATGTCGGTGGACGAGATCTCCAGCTCGGGTGTGTCGAGGAGCAGGGTGCGGGCTGAGATGCCTGGGAGCGTTTTCTCCAGGGCCTGCAGGTCCGCGTGGTAGCCCTCGCGGCTGGCGACGACCAGGTGGCAGAGTTCCAGGAGTCTGGCGGGCTCGTGCCAGGTGGGTATCTCGCTCAGGGAGTCGAGGCCCATGATGAAGTAGAACATGGGCTGCGGGCCGTACTCCTCTTGCAGCAGCGGGATCATGTCAACGCTGTAGTGGGGCCCCGGGCGGTCTATGTCCACCCTCGAGATTTCGAAGTACGGGTTGGACGCGATGGCCAGCTCAATCATGCGCAGGCGATGGTGCTCCGGCGCGGTGATGGTGGTACGGGCTTTGTGTGGTGGTTGAGCGGCGGGCACGAAGAGGACGCGTTCCAGGGGGATGCGCACGCGGGCCTCCTCGGCGATGAAGAGATGGCCGTAGTGGATGGGGTCGAAGGTTCCGCCCAGAACCCCGATGCGTCTCAGGGCGGTCGGTTGGTGGTCGGGTGCTTCCGGCCCCGCGTGGACAGGGGAGGTCTTGAGGACTTCTCCTGGAGTGTTCTTTTCCTCTACTGCCATTGCAACTCTGTGTCCCCGATGTAGACTGTGTCGTCTGGTTGGATGCCCGCTTCTTCCAGGGCTTCCCATACGCCGGTGGCTAGCAATATGCGCTGGAAACGATCCACGTTCTCCTCGATGCTCCACTCGGTCATGGCGGCTATGCGCTCGATCTTCTTGCCGAACACGTAGAAGTCACCGTCGCGCTCCTCGATCTCGAAGGTGTTCTCGTCTTCTTCGTGGGGTCGAAAGACGACCATCTCCTCGATAATGGGAACCTCTTCCGGGAGGGTATCCAGCAACTTCGCTACTTGCCGCAGCAGCTCTTGCACTCCTTCGCCGGTGA
>JAKLPW010000305.1 GCA_022013675.1 Anaerolineae bacterium
AACGAGTCACTCATTGAGAGGATCGTCGGGCTTGCCTCAAGTCAGGGAGACATCGTAGCCGACTTCTTCATCGGCTCCGGCACCACCGCCGCTGTAGCTCAGAAGCTGGGCCGGCGCTGGATCGGAGCCGACATCAACCTGGGCGCCATCCATACCACCGCTCAACGCCTGTCACGCATCGTCGAGGAACAGCAAGGCCAAGCCCAGCAGTTGGAACTGGGAAGTGAACCCGCCCGCGTCTACCCAGTCTTCGAGGTCTACAACGTCAACCACTACGAGGTCTTCAAGAACGCCGAGGAGGCCCGCGACATCGTGCTCAAGCTCTACGGCGTGGAGCCTCTCAAGGGCCACCGCTTCTTCGACGGCATCCTGGACGGCCGCTGGGTCAAGGTGGTGGACCTCAATCGCATCTGCTCCAAGCTGGACATCCAGACTATCTTCGACAATCTCCCCCCTGACGATACCCGAGGAGTGGTCGTGCTCTGCGCCGGGCACGAGTACGACGTGCCCGAGACGATCAAGCGGCGCAACCTGCTGAACGTGCCCTTCGAGGTGCGCGACATCCTAACGGACCGCAAGGACGTAATCTTCAAGCGCCCGCCGGAAGCCGAGGTCAGGCTGAGTCAGACGGATGGTCGGTTTGCCCTCACCATCGAGCGGTTCTACTCGCCTATGCTGCTGCAGAAGCTGTCGTTAGAAGATGATCCTGATGCCATCGAGGACTGGCGCCAGACGGTGGCCTCGGTGCTGATCGATCCGGCTTACGATGGGGAGGTGTTCCACGCCCGCATCACCGATACTCCGTCGCGCCGGGACGAGATGGTGCAGGGCGAGTACACCTGGGAGGCGAAAGAGTACGGCGCGGGGCAGGTGGCGGTGAAGATCGTTGATGTGCTGGATGAGGAGTGTTTTGTGGTGGTGGAGGTATGAAGCACTATGACTCGGGATGTGCCTGGTGAAAGAATGCGACCTCAAGGTTGTTCTCGAACCTGATGAGGAGGCGGGGGGCCTATGTGGTTTGCTGCCCTGCGGTGTCTGGCTGCTATAGTCAAAGGGGCACGTTTGGTGGGGTGGTGGAGAGCATCAAAGACGCCTTTCGACTTTGCCTGGAGGACAGGGATGCATGGCACCACCCTGCTTTCTGTGATGACCTAGCGCGTACGGAGCTCACGTGGAATCCGGGAAAGCATTGGGAGGGTCAGCTGACGGCGCAAAACGTGGATGTGTTGAGGGATGGAACGGTTCAGGGTGCTGGAGTGATTGGAGGGCAACTTGGCGGGGGCTTGAGACGCACCGACCTGAGCCAGCGTGGTTCCATTGTGCCGATTGTCAAACCATCGGATTTATGCTATACTGGACTTGTATCGGAGGTGTTATGACTAAACTTGTTATGGCGCTACGTTGCATAGATGGCATCGTACTGGGCGCGGACATGCCTGCTGCGGATGCGCCCGAGAATGAAGGCGCGATTAGGCCTCTTTCACGCTGGGTGGCTATCCTTGTACACGATGAGCGACCCTTTGGGAATCGGCTCATAGATGAGTTCCTTGCGGCGTCACCGAAGCTGGATGTGCCGGTCAAAGCTATTGCTCAACAGGCTCATGCTTCCTTTGACACTACGTGTCGGCAATTGGCAGACCAACAGCAACCTGTTCCTTTTCCACTGGGCATGATCATGGCCGGCATTGATGGAAGTGGAACGGGCGACATCGAGTTCTGGGGGCTTCACGCAGGACATGGTTTCGAGCCCAGGCTCTTCGGGGGCAATCTTTTTGGCGGAGAGTGCAATACCATTGCAAGGTTCATGGACAGTAAGATACACACTTTCAGCATCGGCGTGGATAGGGCGCTGCGGCGTGGCACATTCTACTTTGTGGAGACTCGCTCAGTTCCTGCTCTGAAGCTGGAGCCGAGTCTTCGTCTGGCTACTATTACTTACAGTGATGGTTTTGGACGCGTGGATCAGGAGCGGGTTACGGAGTATCTTGGTGAAGCCAGCGGTTGGTCTGAGAGACTCTTCACTGCTTGTGCTTCAGTGTTCTCACCGGTTTGCGATGGCGAGATAGAGGGGCATCGATGACACTGGCAATGGCTTTGAGGGCAATAGATGGGCTCGTTCTTGCTACCGACAGTCGCATCACTGGTAGGCATGGCACGGCTGATACGTCCGAGAAGTTCTTGCAGGTCAATCGCGATATTGGCGTCATGACCTATGGCCTGGCGCAGCCTGGGTACGAAGGCATCTCTCAACTGGTGGTCGAAGTGACTCAGAACAAATGGGCTCACTTCAGCAAGATCGCGGATGAGGCAGCGGTGATCTTCCAAAACTCCTGCACAAGCTGGCTGAAAAGGCAGAAGGAGGAACGACTTTATGGTGTGATTGGGTTCATCCTGGCAGGCTATGATAGCCTGGAAACCAACCAGTTCCGCATCATGCACTACGAAATCACGCCTGACCCTGAACGACCGTTTCGATTCACGAAGAAGGCCTTCCCAGGTGATTTGTTGGCCGCCCAGTGGCACATAGCACGGTACCTGCTGACTAAGCTCTACTATCCCGAGATAACTGTGAATGAGCTAGCTGGGTTGGCCGTGTTCATAATCGCAGAAACCATGACAGTAGAAGAGACAGTCGGTGGGCCTATTCAAATGGCAACGGTTAGTCAGACTGTAGGCTTCCAACGAGTGCATGAACAGGACGTCGTCCGCCTGTTGCAGTCGCATCAGAAACAGTTTGCTCACTTCAGGCAGATCTGCAGGAGTATCGCATTCGAGCAGCCAGTGGTGGCGGGGAGGCGGCAATGAACCGACTGGATTGTCAAGGGGGACACAATCCCAATCCTCCGAATGATAGCGATTGGATGGCCGGGAATAGCGCAGCACTCGTAGTGGAGTTGCCCTATGGAAGACGTCCAGTGCTTTGGCCAGCTCCTGCTCCTACGAGCCGCGACTTGTCGGCAACCACTCGGCCTCAGCTAGAGATCTCAGGCGACACTCTGCTAGGGCAAGTCCTGCTTGAGTTCGGCGTTGAAATGCGTTCTTCGATGCCGGACGAGGTTGTGGCCCGCATTGAGGAAGAAACCCCTGAAGTGCCGGCCAAGTACGATCTGGCGACCTACGAGTATCGGTATCTTGTGGAATCTGCCGAGGATGCTGTCTAGCGATGCCGTTTCCGAATCACCCCTTGCATCACGGGCGCCACACGCGAGCGGTCTCTTGGGGAGATGTCTACTGGTTTGACTTTGGAAGGCCTCTTTCGAATCAGTACACTGTAGCCAGGGCACGCCCCGCCCTGGTGTTGTCGGACTGTCGGAGGGTACTCCGTCGCACAGTTACCGTGACTCCTCTGTCTGGCCTGGAGCATCGAAAGTCAAGTTATTCGTTCCACGTGCCCGTGTCGGCCGCGGACTATCCAGCCCTGGACAAAGACAGCATGGTAAAGATTGACCAACTGTACTGTGTTAATCGTGATGACCTGATAGATGAGCACTACATCACCACGTTCACTCCTCGCACCATGAGAGTGGTCTACGCACAGCTGGTCAGCGTATTGTACTTTCAAGGCGTGCAGAGTACCATCTAGGTATGAGATTCCTGTTGGGTGGTCCCGGAACCAGCGTGGCGAGTCTCTCATGAGCCTCAGGTCTCCTGACTCTTCCTGGTAGCCTCGGGTGGGCGGTTTTCGCTCCAGCGGGGCCATGCATCCTCTGGAGGATCCTAGATTATACCGTGGCAGAAGGAATCTTCCAACAATGCCTCTGGGCCGCCTTCACCGCCCAGCGACCCGAACCCGAAGACACTGCCCTGCGCTACGGCGACTCGGGCCGCAGCGAGGACAAGCTGCGCCACTTCACCGGCACGCCCTTCTACCAGGCCCTCCTGCCCGAGACGCAGAACATCCTGCGCCACATCCGCCGGGTCGAGTGGCTGCGTCCGCCCCAGGTGGACGCCCTGGAGCTGTACATCTATCTCAAAGAGGTGCGCAACAGCCCCACCACTCAACAACCCTACCACGACCTGCTCCTGGGCGACATCGGGGGCAAGTCGGCTCTGGACCTGACCGCAGAGGAGCTGGAGCGCCTCAAGGCCGCCAAGGAACAGATCGAGGTCATCGAAGAGACCCTCATGGGCGTGGACTACCCCAACGCCATCTACTCCCTTGCCATGGGCACCGGCAAGACCGCCCTGGTGGCGGCCATGATCTTCTACGAGTTCGTGCTATCGTGGAAGCATCCTGAGGACGCTCGTTTCGCCAAGAACACCTTAGTCTTCGCCCCCGACCTGACCATCATCGACTCGCTGCGGGAGATCCAGGAGCTAGACCGCCGGCGCATCATGCCCGGCGAGTACGGCAACTTCCTGGACGCCAACCTCAAGTTCCATTACCTGGCCGATTCGGGTGCCGAGCTTACCGTGCTTCCGGGCTCTACCAACAACGTCATCGTCTCCAACGTGCAGAAGATCATCCTGCGCCGCTATACCCGCCCCAGCGCCGCCCGTAGCCTCTTCGGCGACACTCGCCGCGCCGAGGCTGAGTTGGTCTCCAACGCCCGCCTGCAG
>JAKLPW010000306.1 GCA_022013675.1 Anaerolineae bacterium
TCACCATCAAAGTGGCTGGCGACGAGATGTGGGTAGACTTCGACGGTACGGACCCACAGACCACCGGCTTCATCAACAGCCCCTTCGCCAACTCCTGCACCTCCGTCTATGTGGCGGTGCTCACCTGTGTGAGCCAGGCCGTGCCGCACAACGAGGGAGCCTATCAACCCATACACATAACGGCCCAGGAGGGCACGCTGGTCAACCCACTGCCTCCGGCACCGGTGGCCAGTTGCACCCTCGACACAGCCTGCGCGGTCTTGGAAGCCATGTATATGGCTCTTTCTAAAGCACTACCGGAGCGCGCCCCGGCGGCGTGGAATCGCTGGTGCGGCCCGGCCATCTCGGGCGTGGATCCGCGCAGCGGCGAGTTCTACGTGGGCTATGCGTTCTGTGGGATGGGCGGCGGTGGGGCAATGCCCTACCAGGACGGGCCCAGCTACATCGGCGATGGCATAGACCTGGGGGGCCTGACCGCGCCCAACATCGAGACCAACGAGCTGGACATGCCCCACATCACCGAGTGTCATGAGTTTCTGAGGGACTCCGGTGGAGCGGGCAAGTTCCGTGGAGGCCTGGGGGTTCGCTATTCCATTCGCTTCAACGACGAAGCTCCGTTCCTGGCCATCTTCGGCGACGGCGTGGAGAACCCGCCCTTCGGCCTGTTTGGAGGCCACCCGGGTAGCACCAACCGCCTCATCGTCAACGAAGGCACTCCCGAGGAAGCCGTGCTGCCCACTAAAGGGATGCGCCAGTTGAAGAAAGGCGACACCTACACCGTCTACTCATCGGGTGGCGGCGGCTGGGGCAATCCACTGGAACGCGACTGCGAGGCCGTACTCGACGACGTCCGCAACGGCTACGTTAGCCCAGAGGCGGCGGCAGAGATCTACGGCCTGTCGGAAGATATTCTATCCAGGTGAGGTGCTACCCATGGCAAGAATTGCAATCCTGGGCGCGGGGAACGGGGGCTGCGCAGCAGCCGCTGATCTGACCATACGCGGCCATTCCGTGGTGCTCTTCGACCAACCGGAGTTCGCCCACGTCCTCGATCCCATTCGGAAGCGTGGCGGCATCGAGATCATCGACGAGGGCTTTGCCAGGATCGACACGGTCACGACCGATATCGCAGAGGCCATGCGCGGCGCCAGGTTCGTCTTCAATCCGGTGCCCGCCTTTGCCCACGAGATCTTTGCTCGCACCTGTGCCCCCCACGTAGAGGACGGCCAGACCATCGTCACCTGGGGTAAGGGTGGAGCATGTCTGATCTACGGCAAGGTCTTTCGAGACGCTGGTGTGAGGGCCGACGTCGCCCTGGGCGACACCAACACGCTCCCCTACGGGGCAACCAAGATGGAGCCCACGTTGGTGCGCATCGAGGCGCGGGTGATGGAGTTGATCACCGCGGCCTTTCCCGGTCGCCTGATTGAGCGTGTGGTCGGCGCGCTCAGGACCGCCTTCCCCGACCGCTCCATCCGACCGGCCAAGAGCGTCCTGGAATCCATGCTGGTCGACTACAACGCCATTACTCACCCGCCCCCTATGATCTGCAACGCGGCCCGCATCGAACGCGGCGAGCCCACCTTCTGCCTCTTCGACGAGACAGCCAATACCCAGGCGGTAGTCAATCTCATCAAGCTAGTAGATCGAGAGCGGATGGCGCTGGCGGAGGCGCTGGGCATCCCTGCCTACACGCTGGAGGAGGAGATCTACCA
>JAKLPW010000307.1 GCA_022013675.1 Anaerolineae bacterium
CGCGAATCGGGCCCAGGGAAGCGTGCATGCAGACCGTGGCTCCGGTCAATGGAGACCGATCCGGACGCCATCCGTCATCGACACTCTCGCCGTGGTCTCGCAAGATCGCCACGAAAGAGCCGGGCGTCAACTTGCCTTCCTGGCCCTTGAGCAACTCCATCGTGCGAGCACGACGGCGGCGGCAGTAGCTGAAGGTGGTGAAGATGAAATCGGAGTAGCAGCGGGCGAAGTGGAAATCGTCCCGACCCTTGCACCAACCCTTCTCGATGGCATGGCTGACCAGATTGGGGGAAGCCAGGTCCCATTCGCCGCCGATGGTGATGCCATTGGAGATGGTGTATACGCCCCTGATCTGCTTAGCGGCCCAGTGGGGGCCCGCTGTCTCGAAGACCCAGGCGTCATGAGGATCGGCAATGATGAAGCTGTTGTGGTAAAAGAGCTTGTGGCTGAAACCGCAATTCCCTCCCTGGCCATATTCGGCCAGTAATTCTGTCATGACGCTAAGAGCCTCGCGGGCCGTGCGGCCGCGCTCGAGACCCAGGCGAAGGAGGTCCATCCCAATCAGGGTATTGTTCGTTTTATGATAGGGAACCTTGGCAAAAACAGCTTCGTTACCGATGGCCACCCCGTGCTCGTTGGCTCCCATCTCGGCTCCCCAAATCCAGAATGGTTTGGCCAGCAGAACGGCGTAGGTGTGCTCCACCTGGGGGATGTCGATGTAGGTGCACCTAACCCGACTGCCCGGCGGATGGTCGGCAGCAGGAACATTGAGCAAATGATGCGCCTCGTTCGGCTCCCGATCGCTATTCTTGCCGAAGATAGTCGTGCCGTCTACGGTAGCTTCGCCAGTGGCGACAATGGTATCACACATGAAATAACTCCTTCGACTAGAGGTCTATCTTCCCAAAGATGCGCTGACGATACCAATCGATCTCGTTTCGCAGGCCTTCTTCCGTCGTCGTGTTGGGATTGTAGCCCAGAACCCGGCGAGCCTTCTCGATGTCGGCATGGGTCCTCAACTGATCCCCCGCTCTCTTGGGCACTCGCGATATCCTGGCCCGTTGGCCCATGATCTCTTCCACGATCCGAATTCCTTCGCCGGTAGTGATTGCAGCCTCGGTTCCGATGTTGAAGATCTCCCCCCTACACCGATCCAGGTTATGGAGCACTGCTACCATTCCATCCACGATGTCTCCAACGTAGGTGAAGCTTCGTACGTGATGCTCGCTACCCTCGAAAAGAGGAAACTCCGTGCCTTCCAACATGCAGTGTATGAGCTTTGGATACAACTTCTCCGGGCGCTCTCGTGGCCCAAACACCGAGAACAACCGCAGCGAACAGGCGGGCAATCCATGATCGCGGGCATAGGCAAGAACCAGCTGCTCTGCGGCCAGCTTGGTGACGCCGTAGTATGACGAGGGCTTCGGTTCCGACTCCTCATCCCCCGTGGCATCGGACCCGTAGACCGACGAGGAGGAGATATTCACGAAACCTTGCAGGGTCGGCAATTCATTGACAGCCTCGAGCAGCCGGTAGGTCGCAGTGAGATTGTTCCTCACGTAAGTCTGGTAGGAAGTAGTGGCAGAGATCCCGGGCTGCGCGGCCAGGTGATAAACGACTTCGATGTCCTTGACAGCGTCGCTGAGGTCATCTTCAGAGAGGTCGAGGGGCAGGATCGCCACTCCGCTGCTCTGCAGATCATGGACGTTGAGCTCCTTGAGTTGGCGGGGGTAATAGTCTGTCAGGCAATCGAGGCCCCGCACCGTGTGTCCCAGGTCAGCAAGGTGCTCCGACAGATGGGAACCGATAAATCCTGCCGCTCCCGTCACGAGTATGTTCATTGAAAAATCCCCCTGTGCCGAATCGGATAGAGTCCGTCCCGATTATAGCGTAACTACCGCCCATACACAAGACGGGCAGCCGCGGCGTCTCCAACAGAAAGTAGGGCAGGTTTCAGATCTCCCTCGGTTAGCACGGCCTCCGGCATCCCCGTCTCTGTTGGAATCAGAACGGCTTCCGCGGGGATGAAACCTGCCCCTATCGTTTCCTCAGGATCTATCGTCATCCCACGCTCCCACTTCCATCTCATCAATTCAACCTATCCGCCAAAGCCATCCCATTTCCCTGTACCAAGGCCAACCTTCTTTAGTCCCAAGAGAACCTCGTCAGGCGGGTTCCCGCGTATCAGGAGACAGAGTGTTGTATCTATCATCATTACTTACCCGCTTCGCCATGTAGATGTCTGGCTTTCCTAGTCCGTTAGCATCTGGCATCACACCGACAACAAAGAACCCAAGCTTCTGATAGAACTCGTAAGGGTGATTACGTAGGTTTCTGATTCTGGCCAGATGTTCCAGAACGTTGGGGTACAGATCCACGTCTGAAAGTGTTGTCATATGGTCCTCGTCATCTGTCCCCACCCAGAGTGTCAGACCACCACGCCCTGCAACCTTCTCTTCCACGTTGACCACGAGAGCACGCCCGATTCCCTTCCCACGATGGTCTGGATGGACAACCAAGGGATGAAGTTCCCAAACATTTCCACCATACTGGCTGATCCCACCGACCCATCCCAAGACAGTACCTCTCTCATCAACAGCCACTCGGCTAATTCGGTCCGATCCGAATGATTCTTGTACCTCCTGCAAAGCGACATCCATGTCAGGCCAGGCATTCGGCCAGTGTTCGTTGAAGCCTTGAACCAGCAAAGCCGCCACCTGCTGGATAGTCTCATGGTCGTCAGCACAGAGATCGATGATCAGCATATCAGAACGCCTCCCAATAAGATCCTCGCGAAAGTGAACTGGGCCCATCACGGCAGGCCCGCCAGTGATGCAACACCCCCCACCCAAATACCAACTGCGGAGCTACCTCACCGGTCCTTGCCTTCGGCCATCGCCGCATCCCGACGGCGAGCCCGCTTGTAGCGGGTTTGCGAGAGCAGCTTTCCTACTTCGGGTCATGCCAAATGTTCCGCAGCGCGCTGGTGTGCATATTGATGCAGCTATGGACAGGGACCGCCCTGATTGTAACAGAAAGGGGATACTTGCACAAGCAACCGCCCTTCCGCCTCAAGGCAGCGCGTTTGCTGCCCAACTTCCACTGCAGTCAACTGGACTGCTGTCGGGCCAAGTGCCACCGGGTTCTCAGAGAACGGGGGCGGCTGCAGAACACTCCTTGCACACCGCCCCCTTTCCGCGTATACTGGCGCCAGGAAGGCAAGACTAGCAGCACGGAGATGCCCGCATGACCGTGCACCTCATCGCTCGTTCCCTTAGCCGCTCGGCGTGGGAGCGATTGGCGACAAGATCTTTCGACGCACAGGTCCTGGCCGTATTCGACCACGCCTGTAATCTGAGGACTTCGGATGGCCGGGTGATAGCCCTGGTACTCCCAGAAGTAGGCGACGGGCCGCTGAACATCGTGGTTGATGGAAGCCCCGGCGTTTTCTCAGCCCTCGAACCCGGAATGTCCGTCTGGCTGGAGCAACGACGATTGCGGATTGGAGAGTTAGAGATCGATCTGGAGAGAGCCATGGTTTGGGATCCCTGTCCCGATTGGGTAAGGCTTCGGGCCAGCCGGGATACTATCAGGGATCGACTTTCCCTCTTGCAGGCTGCCGCCTTCTGGTGCGCCGCTGAAGGCAGTTTCCTGGCCCTTGTCTCCGGGCAGAAGGCGGGCGGCGGGGCTTATCTGGCGGGAGTTAAGTCCCTGGACTCTACCTCGCGCGTCGTGTTCGCATCGGCCCAGGAGGCAATGGGACTCCTGCAGGCAGGATGGAAGGCAGACGCGTTCCTGCTACAAACGGGGGCAGCCCAGTTGGCCGGCCTGGGAGGAGGGCTGACCCCCGCCGGGGACGACTTCCTCACCGGCGCGATGATCTGGGGGTGGCTGGCGCATCCCAACCCGGGATTCCTGGGTCGTCTCTTGTTCGAAGCCGCTGCTCCTCGCACTACGGTGCTCTCGGCGGCTCTGCTAGGAGCGGCCGCCCGGGGAGAGTGTAGTGCAGCCTGGCACGCGCTGCTGGCATCGCTCTCCCAGGGACAAGATGCGGAGGTAGACAGAGCGGTGCGAGATGTGCTGTCCCACGGGGCCACCTCGGGCGCAGACGCCCTGGCAGGGTTCCTGTGGGCCGGATTGTGCTGCACCTGATCAAGCACCAACGCTCTACCATTGACCGTGACTCAGTTTTATGATATGCTATCACAAACCAGAGGGAATCGCGCCCACAGAAAACACCAGGAGGCCCCCCATGAAGAAGACCCCCATCTCTGATCGACTACGCTATGCATTTGATAACGTCATGTCCAGGGGCATCATCGGCCTCATCGCCTGGCTGGCGTTGATCTCTGTCTCCGTAGTCCTGGTCACCTCTGTTGTCGTCTGGCTCACGAAGATAAGTACCGAGCGCAGCCTGGCCGAGCAGTTCTGGGCCTACCTGGCGCAGACTGTGAAAGCCACCCCCATGACCGACAGGCCCTGGCCTCATCGGTTGCCCCAGCTAGTGATCACCTATACGGGGTTATTCGTGACCGGGGCTCTCATCGGCATTCTGACTTCTGCTCAAATCAGCATAAATCCGCACAGATCCAATACGGGGCAATCGCGGCACAGACCTCCGAGGCCTTTTTCGCAACACCCTCCGCAGGTTCTGGCTACAGGACTCAGTGGGTTGATCTCAAGTATGCGGCTATCGACACGTTCCTGCAAAGTAGGCAGAAACCTGCGGGAGGCTAGAGATGTGAAAATCGACATTCGTTCTGAAGCAGCAAGCTACTACGACCTGAGTCCGCAGCATCCCAAGGACATCCCCTTCTACGAGGACAGGATCCCCTCGCCCGATGCCAGCATCCTCGAACTAGGGTGCGGCACAGGACGCGTGCTTGTGCCCCTGGCAGCTTCTTGCGGCTATATTCATGGCCTCGACCTCTCGGAAGCGATGATCGCCGTCTGCCTTAGAAGATTGCGAGAGGCAGGGACAGAGCCAGGCAAGGCTTGCGCTGAGGTCGGCGACATCACCGATTTCTCCCTCGGCTGGAGGTTTGATTTGATCACCGCTCCCTTTCGCGTCCTGCAGAACATCGAGACGGAATAGGAAGTTGATGGCCTCCTCCGGTGCGTGCGAGAGCATCTTTCGCCCCAGGGAACCTGCATACTCAACGTCTTCAACCTCAACAGAGACCGGGAAACCATGCGGCGGGAATGGTGCAGTGAAGGCGAGCGTTTCAATTGGGAAGTACCCTTTGAAGGCGGGAGGGTGACGTGCCACGACAGAAGCCCCCGCATGGATCGCGAGAAGCTGGTGCTCTACCCCGAGCTAGTGTATCGCCGTTACGACGGGGAGGACCTGGTGGACGAGGCGTCCTGAAGATAGCCATGCGCTGCTACTACCCGGATGAGTTCGAGAAGTTGATTGTGGATCACGGGTTCCGGGTGCTGCGCCGCTGGGGCGGGTACGCCGGAGAGCCCTATGGGGAAGGGCCGGAGTTGGTGATTCAGTTTAGGGAAGGCGTTGGATAGAGATGAGTCTATCTTTTCTGGTTCTGCCAGATAGCCTGGCGATTTGCCGTCTTTCCCCCGGTGAGCCTGTGCCTCAGCGGCCTGAAGGTGCTCGATTCTGGTCGGTTACCTGTACCGATGAGGAGACCTCGGTTGTTCTGCCGGATGGAAATGTGCCGGCGCAGTGGGTA
>JAKLPW010000308.1 GCA_022013675.1 Anaerolineae bacterium
CCTACCGCTGCCCACAAGCCTGGACAACGCTCCACGTTGCCCACACTTCCCACAGCGCCTACCACTACGGCTGCCTCCATTAGTCTACCACACTTCTCAAATAGTACTCCAAAAGGCGACACCTTTTAGCTTAACACAGGGTGACTGGCGTGGACAGCACGAGGAAATTGGACATGCTGCGCTCGATTGGTGCAGACCAGGTCATTGATTACACTCAAGAAGATTTCACCAAAAGTGGGCAGCTCTATGACCTGATTCTTGATGTTGTGGCATATCGTTCGATTTTCGACTATAAGCGTGCTTTGAGTCCCAAGGGAATCTGTGTCTTTGTCGGAGGTTCCGTGGCTGCAATTTTCCAAGCTTTTACCCTGGGACCATTGATTTCAATGACCGGGAGTAAGAAAATGGGTACCGTGATGTGGAAACCAAACAAGAAAGAAGATTTGGTTATTCTGAAAGAGCTTTTTGAAGCCGGCAAAGTAGTACCTGTTATAGATAGACGCTACCCGTTAAGTGAGATCCCTGAAGCTTTGCGGTATCTTGAAGAAGGACACGCCCTAGGAAAAGTTGTCATTACTATGTGAATGGATGTGACAAGCATAGAGTTAACCCATGATTAAAACATCCGGGGGATGACACTAATACCACCTTGCGGGTATGCTAGGGGTGTGAAAGGAGATAGTGTAGGCACATACGACCAATGGTTGGTATGCCCATCAAAGTAGTGAGCACTCCCATTCACCAGATCCAAAAAGGAATACACTCAAATGCAGACTCAAGACAAACGATGCATAATGAGGAAAAGTCGTCATTACCATTTGAAGGGATGAACACATGGAGATGGGCGATGTTAAACGAAAACTCAACCTGGACCGACCCGCGACCTACGAAATCAAAGTGCCGGGAGAACTCGATGAGAGTTGGTCGGATTGGATCGGGAGGATGACGATAGCGGTCGAGGGCGAGGGCGATGGTCCACCGGTCACCACACTGACCGGCGCCCTCGACCAGGCTGCCTTGCAGAGCGTTCTGCGCCGGCTGTATTCCCTGGGCTTGCCGTTGATTTCGGTTGTTTGTGTAGAATGCGACTGATGAGCCACCCAAGTAGCCGAGATAGAGAACACCGTGAGACTTCTTGACAAGCCCAGGGTGCTAGGATGGATTGCGGTGGGTCTGTCCACCGTCATATCCTGCTTTTGGGCATTCTGGGGCATCGTGGAGAACTTCCACGAAGGTTGGTACTATGAGTCCCTGCTCTCGAACGTGGGACTGATGTTCGTACAGTATCTTAGCCCGATGCTCATCTTTATGGGAGTCACTCTTATTTCGATTTCTTGGCCCCGGTTTGGCGGTGGCCTACATGTGATCTTCGCCTTGCTCGCTGCCTGGTTCTTTCAAGCACTCACCAATACGGTCATGTTTTTGCTCATCGCGCCACTGATTGGAATTGGCGTGCTCTACTGGTTTGGTCGTCCCCAACCACGCAAGATAGCTGTCTCTCTGGCTGTTGGACTTCCCATTCTGACCCTCATCATATCTGGCACAGAATCCGTCCTCCGAGTGTCCCAACGCATTGATGATGGTAATCTTCAAGCCCGATTGGTGCATGGAAACGGGGTGAATCTCATCTGGGCTCCTGATGGACAAGGGTGGCCGCGCACAGGGATAACCTGGGATGAAGCGCAGCAGGTGTGCCAATATCTTGGCGAAGATGGCCTGACCCCTGCCCCTGCGCCACAGGACATTTGGCGATTGCCGACGGTGGATGAAGCCGTGCGCTCTATGGCTCGCCACGGCCAGAACAGCGGTGGGGTATGGGATGCAGGAATTGCTAAGGCTACCTACAGAACGACCCCTGACAAAGAGTCTCCGCTGTGGAATGTACATTCCCAAGTGATCTACTGGTGGACGGCGACAGAGGCAGATGAAGAACACGCCCACATGATTGTCTATGATGGAGAGGTGTGGCCGAGAGCAAAGCAATTCAGTCTGCCATATCTAGGGTTTCGGTGTGTGAAGCAACCGTAACCTGTGCTGGCCGAAAACGCTCATCCGTTCGGAGATCAGCCGATCAGGATGAATAATCCTTGTAGCTTGGCATGATGCGACGGTCACTGTGAAACGGGCGCTCAGGAAATTCCCACCCAGGTCCGGTCACATGCCAGATTCTCTCCTCTGCTCGACCAGTGTCATCACTCGCCAGAACAACGGGTCACACTCTTCGGGGTAGGCTGGACCAAGCCATTCGACCCGAGATGCCTCTTCTTCGAAATACAGGGGCATGTGCCCAAATACGAGGCTTGCTCCCCCGTAGTCATCGGCTGAGCCATACATGACGCAACCGATATGGTGCAGCAGGATAGCTCCCACGCACATCAAGCATGGTTCGAGGGTTGTATAGAGGGTCATGTCCCTCGAGGATTCCCACAGCGCCTGGCGGCCACTGCGCAGGGCTTCAATCTCCGCATGACGATTGGGGTTGAATGTGGGAGACCAGATGGCATTTCTGCCTTCCGCAATGATTCTCCCATCCAGGCAGATCACCGCACCGATGGGCAGGTTGCCTTGCGCCTCTGCCTCGATGGCCAACTGGATGGCGCGCTGGAAACACGTGATGTCCAGTGTAGAGAGGTCCATTCTTACCTCCTCAGGACGCGATGCCCCAGCGGGCGCGCAGGGAGGCCTCAGGCACCTGGTCCTCGTCCGCTATTAGCAGCGTTGCGTTCCCCCTCAGCAGCCACCAAATACAGCGGGTTCGACTGCGCTGCCCGGCTGCCCGCGGAACTGTAACTGTAAGGTATCACAGGGGCGGAGATTTGTCAATGGGTGAGCCGTCCCATGCTTGTTTCCCCAGGCTTCAGCAACCCAATTACCCCTTACTGGAGGACAACTCGCTGCGTTGCTGTGTCTGTCGGCATGCAAACTTTCACGGCCATGTTCTCGGCATCGATGACAGCGATCCAGGCTCAGCCGAGTCCTGAACAGCCTCTATGCACTCGCACGCGTGGGCGTGAGTGGGAAGCCGGTGCCTCTGACTGCAGGAATGAACCGCTGTAGGTTCCGAAAATGCGCGTATCTGACCATTAGTGCTTCGCAATCAGTGACACGCAGACACGTCCCAACGTTCCAGAAGCATGTCTCCTCGTGGGGACAGAACTCCGACCAGCGCATGGCCTCTATTCTGGAGGGAGCCTGCCCAGCAGTCTTGAGCGAACCTACGGTGGCCAGGATTGCCAGCACATCGGAGGCATCGCCAGGGCCTTCCGGTATGAATGACCTTGTCTTTGTGTCAGGATAGTATCTGTGGTAAAATCTGGGCAATGGTGATAGTGCTCCTAGATGGAGGTGTGTGATGTCCACAGAACCATTGACCCTGACGATCCCGGACTCGCTGGCCCGGGAGTTGGATTCCGTGGGAGAGGGTCTTTTGATAGACCTACTCGAGCGTGGACTGCGCGAATTCAAGATTGAGCAAGCCCTGGATCGATATGGGCGGGGTGGGATCTCCTTTGGCGCGGCTGCACACCAGGCTGGTGTGTCGCGATCCGATCTCACTCGTCATGCATATGCACGAGGCATGGAACCTCCCTTCAGCGCCGAGACGTTGTCTGAAGAGCTGGGCTAGACGTCATGGTCGCCGTGCTGTGCAATGCCAGCCCCTTGATGGCCCTGGGCAAACTGAACCGGCTGGATCTGCTCGCTGGCCTGTTCGGTGAAGTCCAGATCCCTCGTGGGGTCTACGATGAGGTCGTGACGCAGGGACTCACCCGCGGCGCGCCAGATGCTCTCACCGTGCGGCTGTTCTGGCAGCGTCAGCAATGGCCTATCATCAATGTGCCTCAAGTGTTGTTGTCTGCGTATCTGCCGCCTGTCATCCTCGATCCCGGTGAGACTGAGGTATTGGCTCTGGCTCAATCGCTGGCACATCCACTGGTGCTGCTGGACGACGAAGTCACGCGGGCGGAAGCCCGTCGACTGAAGCTGCGGCTTTGCGGCACGTTAGGCATCCTTGTGAGGGCTTATCGTAGGGGCTTGCTTTCCCTTGACCAAGCCGAACTGCTGATTCGCGAAATCGCAGCTCGTCCGGATATCTGGATAGCAGCCAGACTCTGCGACCAGGTGCTGGCCTCGCTTCACCAGTCTGCCCCATAGGTTGCTGGCTTATCGTTCATCTACTTGCGTCGAAAACAGGGCCGTTCAAGATGAGGTTGAGCCCACGTCCCAAGCCCAACCCTTTGTTCGACAGCCCAGCATCGGTTTGGCATGATGCGACGGCCACTGTGAAACTAGCGCTCAGGCAGTTTCCACTGGAAACCGGAATGAATGTGATATACTCCGCCAACAAGAAGCGCATCTGGAGCCCAGTGGAGGACCAGTCATTCATGCATACCATTGTACTGAACAACATCTCATTCCACATTGAGACCGACCGCCTGGCTGAAAAGCTGCGGATAGGTCCCAAAAGCCGCCACCTCGACGACCTGAAACGCCTCATCAATGAGGCCCAGACCATCGCCAGACCAAAGGCACTCTACAAGACGGCCTACATCGATTCCAAGGGCGACGATTACGTGATCGTCGAGGGCGTGCGCCTGAGCAGCAGAGTGCTGAGAGTCAATCTGGAACACGCTCACCGGGTCTTCCCGTACGTGGCGACCTGCGGCACCGAACTACAGGAGTGGGCAACTTCCTTCGGAGACATCCTGGAACGTTACTGGGCCGAGATCATTCAGGAAGAGGCTCTGCGAGCAGCGATGCGCGCCCTCAACGAGCATCTCAGCACCCGCCACCTTCACGGTAACACTTCGTCCATGAGCCCTGGCAGGCTGGAAGCCTGGCCCATGGAAGAACAGCGCAACCTCTTCGCCCTCCTGGGCGACACCGAAGGCTCTATCGGAGTCCACCTCACCGAGAGCCTGCTGATGGTCCCAACCAAATCCGTCTCCGGAATACGATTCCCCACGGAAGAGAGCTTCGAAAGCTGTCAACTCTGCCCCCGGGAGCGTTGTGCAGGCCGGCAGGCACCCTATGACAAGGGTTTGTACGATAGGAAGTACCGCTCAGGAACAGAGTAGCCTACGAGACGTAGGGGCAGGTTTCATGTACGCAGGTATCCTTCTTACGACATCAGGGCCAGATCTCGTGAGAATCGTTCAGGTAACAAAGAGCAAAAACCTGCCCCTACGAAAACACAACCTCACGCAAAACCACAAAGACGGGGTTTTTCGTTTTTTGCGCCTTGGCGTGAGGTTTCTTCACACCTGATGACATTTTGGTGACACTTCTACTAACGGGGTTATTACTCTTGATATTCGTCTCTCTATGTGCTATGATAGTAGTGTCTACTGGTCAGTCCATGCAGGGTTGCACCACAGCGAACCAGGAAGCCGGTGTGCGACCATGGCGAAGGAGGACAAGACAGGATGGACGAGAAACGGAAGCTCCAGCGAGAGCACTTACGTCACCATCTCATGGTCTTTGACAGGAATACCGACGAAATCACCGGATACCTCGTAGACATCACTCCTGAAGGTATCATGCTGACGAGCAAGAACCCCGTCGAGTTAAATACTACCTTCAACCTCAGAATGCTCTTACCTGACAAGATCAAGGGAAGCAGGCAAATCGTCTTCGACGCCCAGAGCATCTGGTCCCGAAAGGACACTACGAGAGGTTTCTACGAAACTGGATTTAAAATGCTGGAAATCGGTAACGGAAACTCGGAAGCAATTCAGATTTTAATCAAGGTTTTTGGAGCACCGGACTGATCCGGATCCCCGGTTGATCAGGCCGCCCGCCAGACTTCAGCAGTCTTCAGAGGGATAGCCTGGTCCACAATATGCTGCAAAACCGCCATGCA
>JAKLPW010000309.1 GCA_022013675.1 Anaerolineae bacterium
CCTGCCGGCCTAACTCCGCAAGGATTGGTACCACTCCGCAGCGTCTTGCGATATTGACTGCTGAGTACAGAGCTTTGGCATGAACCATGCCATTTGCATTCAGCTTGGCTAGTTCAGGGAAGATCTCCTGCAACGTCTGGAAGAGAGAGGGTTTCCTCTCATTGATCTCGGTCCAGAGCTGGTCAACGGACTCAACTTGGCCATCATCCAGTAGGATGTGTTTGTCGTAGAGGCAGGTATAGGCGCGTTTCTGTATCTCAAAAGTGAGCATGCCATCCTGGGATCGGAGGGAGCGTACCCACTCTCCTTTCCTACGACGAAGGCCGTAGCTGATCTCAATCGTGAAGGGGTCATCGGTTCTGCTGAGTTCGATGATCCCACCCACTGGCACATTATGCTTCTGGTACCACTCACCCAGCCCCGCCGCATATTTCTGGTTCGGGGCAGCCCAGACGTCCAGTTTCTCACGATTACGCCGATCCGCGAAGGTAACTCGTACATGCTTGTTGCTGCTGTGGGGAAAAAGGGTAGCCATCTTCCAATTGACGGGCATGGTGCCCTCGCGACGGTGTGGATAGGTGAGTATGAAAGCTGCTGATTTCACTGGTTTGATTCCTCCCAGCAAGGCGCCTTCTACCTCGTCCCACTCGTCGGCAATCTCTTCAACCAGGTCCAGCGATTCTCGATGTAGCAACATGCCCACTTCTGTGGCATAGGTTGGCGCCAGCCGGGCTGGCATTGTTGCGATGGCTTCGGGTTCCAGGCTGAATAGATACCATAGAGGCTGACCTGATGTACTCACATCGTCGAGGCGCTCATCAAGACTCAAGGCGCGGTTCAGTGCGAAGAGACCGGCCTCGTGCGTCACCCCGGGTGGGAAATTAAGTTCCTTAAGGAGATCATCTGTGGTCAGGGGTGTGCGGGACTCGTCGATCAACGCCTCGGCTATGTTCAAGTGACCGATGTGTACCTCGGGTAGTAATTCGAGCAGGAACCATTGCTTCCCGAAGCATACGAATTCGTCACCTTCCATTAGAGCTGTTTCCAGATGGGGTTGTGTCCAGTGGCCGAAGAGCTGATACAGCTTCTCTGGAGAGAGTATTTCCTGTTCCGCTCCCAGATCGCCGACTTCATTCAACTCGTGCGGGACCTTCAGATTGGCGGCGAATTCACGTACCTTGCGGCTTCCTTCTAGCTTGATCTGTAGGACAGTGAAATCTCCATACTTCGGATTGTGCCCGTCTCGGGTTTCTATGATGGTGCCCATCCTGTAATCCAGGGCAGAAAAAATAAGCCGCTGCCCCAAAGTATAACTCTCGCGAGGACGATATAGATCACCCTGGGAGGCCTGACGGTCGAGGGCTTCTCTCTCCTGCATATAGCGTCTATGCATCACCAGAGTGGTGGTTTCGGGTAGGGAACGGGGCTTGCCGTCTTCCAGGAACGCAGCATAGAGGGCCTCTAAATCATCATCAGTCACCTCGAAATCACGCTGCCAGTAAACCTCGCTCTGAGTTTGCATTCTTCTTGGAACTGCCAAGGATCACGACCTCCTCGGGGATGTCAATACACCACCAAAACACCAAATGAACGCCTCAGTCAAGTTCTGACTGAAGCTTTTTCCTGGACCTCGGGACTGAACCGAAGATACATACTATTTTGCACAATGCAGGGAGCTTGTGCAATGCCCTGGTTATTCGGCCGCGCTCAGAATGGACTCGGTCAAAGAACGGATGGGAAAGGGAAGGCCAATGCCCAGTCCCAACAAAGTGGGCGAAACAGGGCTCGAACCTGTGACCTCTTCCTTGTAAGGGAAGCGCTCATCCCAACTGAGCTATTCGCCCATTCGCAGTCTATTATATGCTGACAGCGTATAATTGTCAACACTGATGGCGGCTTATGTGTCTTTTGGAGAACGGGGGCTGCTATCCTGCCGGCGTGGACGCCGTCGCCGGGGGCGTCTCCTGCGTCTTTTCTTTCTTGCCGGTGCTTCTGGCTGTTCTTTTGTCTGATCCTTCGGCTTCGCTCGTTCTTCTTTTTTCTCTTCTTTTTTCTCTTCTTCTTTCTCTTCGGTCTTCTTCTGTGGTTCCTTTCTTGCTTCGCTTTTCATATCCTCAAGCTCTTGAAAGGTGACTTCCACAGTCTCTCCACTCTCCAGCTTGACTGCGACCGATTCTTTTAACACGCGGATTGCTTTGACTACTCCCCTGCCCTGTGGTGTATCCACTTTCTTGCCTCTCTTAGGAAGCCTGGTGCTCACTTCATGGTAGTACTCGTTTTCGTAGGACAGGCAGCATAACAGGCGACCACAGAGCCCCGAAATTTCCATAGGACTAAGAGGCAGGCCTTGCTGTTTTGCCATTTTGATGGACACGGGGGAGAAATCCGAGAGCCAGGCAGAGCAGCAAACCTGCCGTCCGCAGCGACCTATGCCACCCATGAGCCGAGCTTCGTCACGCACACCAATATGGCGTAGCTCGATCCTGGTTCGGAAGACCTTGGCCAGGTCTTTCACCAGATCCCTGAAGTCCACCCTTTTCTCCGAGGAGAAGAAAAAGAGCAATAGTTTACCATCGAAGCTGTACTCTGCATGTACAATCTTCATCGGGAGGCGATACTCGGCTACTTTGGCTCGGCACTGTTCGAGGGCTTCCTGTGCGCGCGTCTCACAGCGCTGCTTTTCCAGGGCATCGGCAGCGGTGGCGCGGCGTTGCACGGGTCTGAGTTTGCCGGTGATCTCCTTTGTGTCCACTTCGTGTGGCCCGAGGACGACCCTCCCCATCTCGCTGCCTTGAGCCGTCTCGACAACTGTCCATTCCCCAACCACCAGGTCATTCACTCCGGTGGGATCAAAGTAGTATATTTTTCCAGCAGATCTGAAACGAACTCCTACAACTAGCGGCATCTTTTCTGTTACCTCACTTGACAGGGTAGTGCAACCCTGTGTCGATGCATTCATTTGTGGTCATTGCGAAGCAAAGGGTAGTCCAGGAAGAGAACTTCCAGGGCGAGCTGTGCATTGGCGTTGCGTTCCAGCTGCTCGCGGGCGTTGCGAGTCGATTGCAGTGCCATGCGAATCTCTAGTGGGTCGAAGAGTTTGACTGCTTGCATCATATCGTCTCTCCGATCCGAGTTGGTCACTTGGGCAGGGCACTCTAGTTTCAGGAGGAGCATGTCCCTCCACCAGGTGGACCAGAGATCCAGGACCCCTTTCAGTGTACCTGGTGTCTTGCAAAGCTCTTTGGCGTAGGGCCAGCGGTGCACACCTTGCACCTGCAACAGCTTCATGAGTTGGTCGAGGTATTGCTTCCTTTTCTCCAGGATGGAGCTATCCCCTGCGGCGGCGATGGCCCACCCCAGGCGACCACCCGATAAACGTGCCAGGAGGCTGGCGTCTGCGGCGTGCACTTTCCACCGCGTCTGCAAGGTCTCCGCGATGACAGCGATGGGCAGGCGTCGCAGGACCACTACCTGGCAACGTGACACAACCGTCGGCAATAGCAGATCCGCCTCTGGTACTGTCAAGAGCAAGACCTCGTGCTTGGGCGGTTCTTCCAGGGTTTTCAGCAGGCAATTGGCCGCCTCTGGGGTTGCGTCCTGAAAGTCGCTCAGGATGTGGACTCGCCAGCGGCCCTCGAAAGGTGAGAGAATCGCCTCGTGTTGAATTTGTCGTACCTTCTCAATGCCAATGGCCTTGCCTTCGCCGGAAATCAGGCGCACGTCTGGATGAGTCCCTACCGCGATTTTTCGGCAAGCTAGACAATCTCCGCAGGGTACTTCAGATCCGATGCAATTCAGTGCCGCGGCGAACTCCAGTGCCAGGGTTGTCTTGCCGATATGGGCTGGACCAGTGAAGAGATAGGCATGGGATACGTTCCCCTCTGCAATGCTCTGGGCGAGCAGCCCCACGGCCCACTCATGTCCCACGATGTTCCACATATTCCTGTTGGTGCCTCTCTCCAGCTACGCTCTCTTTCTCACTAGTCGCTATTCTAGCATAATCGGGGAGGTATATCAAATGAGCTATAGTGGGTGTCGAAGAGAAGACTTCCGAAGTCTGCTGTGCGAGCCTCTTCAATATCCTCAGCACTGAGGGTGTTGAGACAAGTCTGACGGCCGTTCGTTCTTGACAAGAAATTCGATATGCTCTATGATAATGCCAGTCAAAGAAGTGGGCTTGTCGGAGGATGATCACCGACGTCTGGACCTCATTGCCGAGTCCTCTAGGATGCTCTGGGAATTGCGGCGTGGGGTTTTCTATTTGTTCCCTGCTGTTCGTTGAGATCGCAGGAGTTGTCCCGAAGCCCCTGGCCCCTGATGTAATGGGGAGGTGCGAGCTTTGATGACCTTCTTGAGTCGACATACATGTGGCAGAGTGCCAATTCGGGAGTTCCTTCTGCTGAAGGAGTTTCAGCAACGTATCTTTGGCAGGGAGGCGTACTGAGCATGTTCTGTTGGCGAATCCTGCCATGTGGATAGGATTGGGACTTTCCCAGCCACCTTTCGGGGATGTCTGTTATCTGGCACATGGCGAATCTGATGAAAGGATCTCTCAGACCTATGACAGTCGAGACTAATAAAGCAGCCATTGATGATATGCTCCGAAAGGCCGAAGAGGCCAAGGTGGAATTCGTGCACCTGCAATTCACCGACATCGTGGGAATCGTCAAGAGTGTGACGATACCCATGGATCGACTCGCCGACGTTGCCCAAAATGGATTGTGGTTTGACGGGTCGTCGGTGGAGGGCTTTGCCCGAATCGCAGAGAGTGACATGTTTCTCTTGCCAGATCCTGACACCTTGGCCGTGGTGCCCTGGGAAAGCGACCCCTACATCACGGCCAGGGTCATCTGCCGGGTGTGCACTCCCGAAGGGGAGTCTTTCATGGGGAGCCCTCGGGAAGTCCTGATGAAGATCGTAGAAGAAGCGCGAGAGATGGGGTTCATCTTCAACACGGGCCCCGAGCTGGAGTTCTTCCTCTTCCGAAATGGGAATGATGGCCAGGCAGCGCCGATACCGCAAGACCGAGGTGGTTACTTCGATCTATCAACCGACGGGGCGGTGGGGGTGCGCAAGCAGATGGTGAAAGCTCTCAATGCTTTCGATATCCGCGTGGAAGCCAGCCACCACGAGGTGGCCTACGGGCAGCATGAGATTGATTTTGAGTACGCCGATGCTATCCGTTCGGCGGACAATGCAGTCACCTTCAAGTATGCCCTCAAGGCAATAGCCAAGCTGAGCGGGCTACATGCGACTTTCATGCCTAAGCCGATCTTTGGAATCAACGGCTCTGGAATGCACGTTCATCAGAGCTTCGTTTCTGCTGAGACAGGGAAAAACGTCTTCTACGATCCCAAAGATGGGTATCACTTGTCGAAAGTCGCCAGGCAGTACATCGCCGGACAGATGGCTCACGCGCGAGGAATGTGTGTTTTGCTGGCTCCTCTGGTGAATTCGTACAAGCGCCTGGTTCCGGGCTATGAAGCGCCAGTGTACATCGGTTGGGCGCGCATCAACCGATCGGCTCTGATCAGGGTGCCGGAAATCAGTCCTGGCAAAGAGGAGTCGACGCGGATTGAGCTTCGTTGTCCAGACCCTAGCTGTAACCCTTACCTGGCTTTCGCTGTGATGTTGGCAGCGGGACTGGATGGCATCAAGAGAGGGCTGGTGCCGCCGGATCCCATCGAGGAGAATCTCTACGACCTGGATGAGGCCGACAGGAAGCAGCGTCACCTCGGAGTCCTTCCGGGCTCGTTGAAGGAGGCTCTCGATGCGCTTGAGTCGGACGAGGTCGTCAAAGAAGCCCTTGGCACGCATGTCTACAAGCGGTTCATCCATGCGAAGACTCAAGAGTGGGATGACTACCGCACAAGGGTTACGCCATGGGAGATCGAGCGTTACTTGCCGGTCTTCTGACGGCAGAGTGCTTGTGATCCGTCACATCCAGTTAGTGTGCAATGAGAGAGTGCAGTCCGACCAGGACTGCGCTCTCTGAGTTTCCCGGCCGCTGTCGTTCGCCTCTCGCTGACAAGGTGCAACGCACCTGAGCATTGTAGGTGCGTTGCACCTGATTGGGGCTAAATGCGATTGTCCTGTGCGTTCAGATAAGAGAATTGACTATGCGACAAGACTATGCTACAATATGCTTGATTAGGGAACCTGTTGTCTTATAGGAGGAGAGATCCAATGCAAACAACTGTGTCTGTACGCGGGCAAACGGTGGTCCCGCGCCCGATCCGCGAGACTCTGGGCATCACGACGTCTACCAAACTGGAGTGGCAGGTCAGAGATGGAGTGATCCTCGTCTTTGTAATCCCCCAGGACCCAGTGCGAGCGGCTATCGGTATCCTCAAGGATCGGGGGCCGACCACAGAAGAGCTTCTAGCCGAGAGAAAGGTACAGCGGGAGAGAGAGCGATGAGTGTCTTCGTCCTGGACACCTCTGCTATTCTTACCCTTCTCAACGATGAAGATGGACAGGAGGAGGTGATCTCGTTACTGGACCAGGCTCGGGATGGCGCGGCTGTGATCTACCTTCCTTTCATGGCTCTCATGGAGCTAGAGTATCTTCTGCTGCGGAAGGCCAGTCACGAGGAAACTCAGTATCTTCTGGCATTGGTCCAAGCCTGGCGGCTGCAGAAGGTTGAATCGGACGAGACATGGGGGCACCGAGCGGCGGAGGTAAAGGCCGTCACTTCCCTCTCAGTCGCTGATGCCTGGATTGCTGCGCTGGCCTTGCTGCACGATGCACGCCTGGTACACAAAGATCCTGAGTTCGAAGGGGTGCCGGGGCTTCAAATGCTGACTCTTCCCTACAAAGTGCTCGGCGACTAGCGAAACGTCCCAGTTGTTGACTGAACGCTCCACTCGTTGATCACCCACAACTCTCCTGCTCGACTTGTCAAATGGACAGCAGCAAGCCCGGCCAGTGCAAACAGTCGTCAACCTCCGTTGGCCGAGACAGGTCTTCCCCTGGTTCTACAGCTACAACATCCTGCGTGGCCTTTGGATGCTGACCCGATTGGGCTGCCACCTTGAGCATATGATAGATGCCATTGCCGTGCTGGTGGAGAAGCGGACCTCCGACGGGGAAATGGGTGTTGGAATACATTCCCCAGACGTATGCAGGTCAACCTGGGGAAGAAGGGGCAGCCCAGCAAATGGATAACGCTCCAGGCGCTCTACGTACCGGGTAGGTCCGAGTAGGTCGGATTGCCAATCCGACCTACGCTTTCTCCTGAGGTACGAAGGAGTTAGAGCAGACAACTGCTGGTAGGTGGTTGTCCTGCTTCACTGTCGCCTCGTTATGGATTAACACTATTGATCTGGAGTGTTGTTTCATAACGCTCGGACGGTGGCGTTACGGTGTCAGCCACACGCCGGTCTCTGTGAAGATGGCCCCAGCCTCGTCGAGGGCTTCGCGCACAGCAGAGCGACGCTCGCCGGGAACGAGTAGTACTCCCGGGCCGAGGGAGCGAGCCGGAGGAGTGATCAACCCTGGATAGGTTACCCGTCGGCGCTGACCGTTCCTCGTGCGCCAGGCAGCGTAACCATGCAAACGTCGGTTGAGACGCATCCGCACGGCAGACCTTGCATCAGGCAGGGAAAAGGTGATGATGGTTGCCGGCGAGGGTTGTTGAGGGACGAAACGGGTCAAGGTAGACAATTGCCCGTATAGGATGATCGCCTCGGTGGCGATGGCGTGCACTAGATCATCACCCATCTCACCCAACCCGTCCAGAGATGCGAGCAGAGGTGATATGTGGACTGGCAGCCGTCCCTCGCTCTCAGCTTGGCTGATGAAACCCAGGACTTCCTTTTCGTGACGCCGGAGTTGCTCGGCCTCTGCGAAGAGGATCAATAGATCGAGGTCGCTCCGACGTCCTGCCTCCCCTCGGGCATAGGAGCCATATACCATTAGCGCCACCATGCCATCCATAGATCCCAGTCGTAGGGCCAGATCAGTCAGGGTGCTTTCTATGCGCCGCACCACGCTGTCACGCCAAGGCCCACGCCGCAATGATGCCCAGAAGCCGATCGCAACGCTCTGCCGCTTCGCCATTTCCTTGCTGTCCATACCACCGTCCCAACCGCAGGTGCTCGATCTCAACCAGAGCATCAGCGACTTCGGGGTGACCACGCTCGCGTAGGATGCGGGCCATCCCAGCGTGGCGATCAGGATGGGTTCCATGTTGGCGGGCCAATCCGTAGGAGACGTAGTGCTGGGCTAGTCCTAGCGCTACTTCAACGTAGGTACGGATGTCATTGGGTATGATGAGCCTGGATTGGGTGGCTCGCAGTTCCTGGGCTGCCCGCAGATGGTTGTCTTGCTTCACTGTCGCCTCGTTATGGATTAACACTATTGAGTCAGAGTGTTATTCTATAACACTCTGATCGATTTGTCAAAGAGGACCGGAGGGTGTCGAAAAGCCTGGTCGCCAGAGGGGAGACGTAGCCAAACTAGCCCAGGATGAATCCCAGGCCTGGTACGCAAAACGTGTTCAAACACGTTACTCTGATCACGAATGTCACGAATCGACGAATCACACGAATGGCACGGGGGCGACATACAGGATTCGGGATTGGCCGCAATCAGGTGCAATGCATCTACAGAGGTGCGGTGATCGTTCGAAATTTGGGAATGGGAACATGCTTCCATCGGGGGACAGCCTTTCTCCATTCCTGTCCCTGTGATCAGGCTATGACCAGCGCGAGATCTGCTCCGAGGTGCGTTGCACCTTGACAAGCAGCCACCGCGGTGATATGATAATACTGCTCATCTACTCATGCCCATTTCACACACCGCCATCTAGCTTTCGGAGGTGTTCGATGCGCGCAACAGTGCGAGCAGTACTGCTCGTCTTCTTGGTTCTTTCCCCGTTCAGTTCAACTGCCATGACACCCCGGTCATCCCTCGCGGCAGCCATTGA
>JAKLPW010000310.1 GCA_022013675.1 Anaerolineae bacterium
AGGGCCTGATTTGCCTCTCCGGCTGTGTCCAGGGAGAGATCTCCACGCATTTGCTGGCCGGCAATCGCGAACGCGCACTGACGGCGGGCAGGTACTACGTTGATACCTTCGGCCCCGACAACTTCTACATCGAGCTGCAACGCCACCGGCTGCGCGAAGATCACGAGCTAAACGAGGAATGTGTAGAACTAGCCCAGGAGCTGGGGGCCCGCTGCGTGGCCACCAATGACGTGCATTACGCCCACCGAGAGGGATACATGCTGCAGGACGTCCTGACTTGCATAAAGCACAGGACCACGCTGGATGAGTCGGCCAACCTGCGCCGGCCCAACTCGGAGTATTATCTCAAATCCGCGGAGGAGATGAGCGGCCTCTTCGCTGACTACCCCGAGGCCCTGGCCAACGCTCGACGCATCGCCGATCGCTGCCGCGTAGACCTGGATCTCACCAAACATCGCCTGCCGACCTTCCCTGTCCCTTCAGGAGAAACCCCCTTCAGCTATCTCTACGCCCTATGCCAGCAAGGCACACGGCGCAAGTATCACCCCGTGACGCCAGCGGCCAGCCATCAATTGGCCCACGAGCTGGGCGTGATCGAACGGGCCGGATTAGCAGAGTATTTCCTGCTAGTGTGGGACATCGTGCGCTACGCCAAGGAACAGAGCATCCCTGCGCAAGGTCGCGGCTCGGCGGCCAATTCGTTGGTGGCCTACGTGCTCGATATCACCAAAGTGGATCCCATCCGGCACAACCTCCTGTTTGAGCGCTTTCTCAGCGAAGCGGCACGCACCATGCCCGACATTGACGTGGACTTCTCTGCCAACCACCGCGAGAAGGTGATCCAATACGTCTACCAGAAATACGGGGAAGAGCACACCGCCATGGTCTGCAACGTGGTCACCTTCCGCGCCCGCAGTGCCGTACGAGATGTAGGGAAAGCGTTAGGCTTTCCCCTGGGCTTGCTGGATCAGATAGCCAAGTCGCTGGACACGCGTCGCGCGGCAGAGGTAGGAGACGTCCTCTCAACCATCGAATCCTTCGCCCACCAAGCCACCTATCTCCCCTGGCAGCAGTTGACTGACCTCTGCCGGCAGATTGATCGATTCCCAAGACACCTGAGCATCCACGTGGGGGGCATGCTCGTTACCGGTCCGCCGCTCATCGACATCGTGCCGTTGGAACGGGCCACCATGCCCGGCCGCGTCGTGGCTCAGTACAACAAGGACGACATCGAAGACCTGGGGCTGATCAAGATTGATCTATTAAGCCTACGAACGCTCTCCATGATCCACGACGCCCTGCACCTGATCGAAGAGAATCGCGGTATCGAGCTGGATCTGGAGGCAATCTCTCTGGATGATCCCGAAATCTACTCAATGTTATGTAGAGCCGCTGCCATTGGCGTCGTTCAGTTGGAAAGCCGAGCCCAAGCCCAGAACCTGCCTCGCATGCGCCCCCGCTGCCTGGAAGACATTATAGTGGAGATCGCCCTCATCCGTCCGGGCCCCCTTCAGGGAAACATGGTCAATCCCTACATGCTCCGCCGGCAAGGACGAGAGCCGGTGACGTACATGCACCCCCTGATGAGGCCCGCCACCGAGGAGACGCTGGGCGTGATCGTCTTCCAAGAGCAAGTCATGCGCGTGGCGATGGACGTGGCGGGATTCACTCCCGGGGAGGCGGACCAGTTGCGCCGGGCCATGAGTCGACATCGTTCCTCACAGATCGAGATGGCACGCCTGAAAGCTCGCTTCGTCGAGGGCGCGATGGGCAATGGTCTGGATGAAGGGCTGGCCCAGGAGATTTTCGGCAAGATAAAAGGCTTTGCTTCCTACTACGGATTCTGCAAAAGTCACGCCGCAGCCTTTGCAAAGATCGCTTATGATACCTCTTATCTCAAGATTCACTACCCGGAGGAGTTTTACTGCGCGATCCTAAACAATCAACCGATGGGATTCTATCGCCCCTCAGTCATTGTCAGCGACGCAAAACGTCATGGAGTAGAGATCCTGCCCGTCCACATCAACCGGAGTCGGGACGAGTGCACTTTGGAGCAGGGACGAGTACGGATTGGGCTGCGCTACGTGCATGGCCTCGGAGAGAGGGGACGGGTCCGCATCGAAACAGAGAGGGCACATGGTCCGTTCTCGGGCCTGCGCGATTTCTGCCGTCGCACTCTCCTGGCACGCAAAGTGGTAGAGCACCTCATCATGGTGGGGGCCATGGAGTGCTGGGAGGTCCCTCGGCGAGAATTGCTTTGGGAGCTAGGGCAATTGCGCTACCGCGAGGAGATGGACCTGGCTCCACCAGCGGAAAACGTGGATCTTCCCCCTCTCTCGCATGCCGAGAGGGTCGGTCTCGAATATGGTTTGCTGGGACTGGCCATCGGTGATCATATTATGTCACTTTACCGTTATAGACTCAATGCCCTCGGAGTCAGGTCCAGCGGCGAGTTGGCTGCTTGCTCCGACGGCGACAAGGTCCGAGTGGCGGGCTGGGTCATCGTCTGCCAGGACCCAGCCACGGCCAAGGGGTTCGTTTTCATCACCTTGGAAGATGAAGACGGGCTGATCAATCTGGTCGTGCGCCCTGGCGTCTACGAGCGCTACCATCGTACGCTCCGTAGCGCTTTGCTCTTGCTGGTCGAAGGGAAAGTGCAGAGGGCTGACGGGGTGCTCAACGTGATCGTGGAAAGAGCGAGCGATCTGGTATAGAAGTTGTAGGGGCATCAAACAGAAAGACCCCGGCGAGATAATCTCGCCGGGGTCTTGCCTATGCTACTTTACTCCTAGGCAAAGAGCTTCACGACATTGATCGCGTGAGGGCCCTTGGGGCTGTCTTCCACTTCGAACTCTACCTTCTCGCCCTCATCCAGATTGCGAAAACCATCGCCCTGAATAGCCGAGAAGTGAACGAAGACGTCATCGCCGTCCTCGCGCGAGATGAAGCCATAGCCCTTGGTTCGGTTGAACCACTTGACTGTACCAGCTATCTTTCCTTCCATTGCTCAGTATACCTCCTTCCTTGAGTGATACTGTAGGTCGGAGTGAATCTGTCCATCGATCTTGCTCGCATACCAGCGCCGGCTAGGGCTTGGCTCCACAAAAGAAACCGCCCAGGGGCATCAGATGCTTCTTGGGCGGCCATCGTGCGTTCGATCTCCGAAACAAGAACCTACTGCGTCCTACTAGCCATTATACTACCACATCTCTCCATTCTTGTCAAATCGCTATTTCCAGTGTGCCCGTGCCTCGTGCCTGCCCCTCCTCGCTCCCAGCGGGGCCGCGCCCCGTAGCCTCATCTAACAGAATAAGGTAGAGGGCCTCGTCTAGGCGATGGCCATTCCTCGCGAGTCTTCGCGAACTCGGCAGTATGCGGCTGTCTAGTGCCCTAGTTTGAACCGGGCGACCCACTGGGCTGTCAGGCGGAGGTACTGATCGCCAAAACGCCCGCTCGGCTCGATATACGATCCTTCCACCCACTCATTGAACGAGTGTACCACGACGAGGTCGGGCAGGGTGGGGATCACAGCCTCCCAGGTGCGCGCGTAGTAGCCTCCATCACCCCTATCGCGAGCGAAAGGCTCCGCACTCACACGCAAATCCGCGCATTGCGAATTGGCTGAGTTGAGATCGTCCCAGCCGGGCATGACTGTGCCGATCCAGAGCTTGGGCTGGCCTGCCTTCTCCTCCCATCTCCTCACCTCTTCGGCCCAGCGTGGTGCCGACAGGCAAGCATCAGGACAGCAGGCATGGTCTATCCGGTAAACATAGAGTCCGTCAAAGACCTCCAGGTATTCCGGCCGCAACCCCTCAGCGATCCACCACGCTGCACGATCGGGATCCACTGCCCGGCGAATCTCCTCCCAGTGGGCCACCGCCGTGGCGACGTCCTGGTCAGAACCGGGGCGCTTTCCAGCCCTATCAGGCACACGGTACATGTCAGCGAAGAAGATTACCGGCCTCCCCGCAACACTCAGAAAGCGCGGATGGTCCCCATACGCCTGGTGGACATAGCGCAGCTCTTCGATCACCCCATCCATCTTGACGCCCGGCAGGATATGGTAGAGGAAGGTAATCGTGGAATTGAACCCCTCTGGCGCAGTGTCCAGGATCTTGCGCGTATTGGCATCGGTGCGATTATCCCGGACAAACCAGTGCACCGCGAAGCCCTCCAGGCTAGCCGCGAGGGCTTGCTCGACGTGGCGGGAGATGATTGCCGGGTCATCAGAATTGTAGACACCGTCCTGGGGCCGGTCAGATCCGGACGTGCAGCCCGTGTCCCAGGTGCCCGGATCGTACCAGGGAAAGTAGTTGGCCAGCACCAATGGGGGCACCACCGGACGGACCAGGTTCACTGGAGAGGCAATCGTAGGCCGGGGTTCTGACGTTGCAGTGGGCAGAGGTATCGGCGTATCTGCCGGCGTTGCGGTGAGCAGGGGTGTTGAGGTAGGCGCGGGCGTATAGGTCAGCGTGTGTGTCGGGACACCCGTTGGGGTTGGCGTCCGCGTGAGCTCCAATGTGCACGTTGGATACGAAGTGTGTGTCGAGCAGGGCGTAACCGTCGGGAACTGCGTGCACGTAGGATACGGCGTGGACGTCGGGTAGGGGGTTGGTGTCAGACGAGGGACCGGTGAAGAGGATACACAGCCGCAGAGTAGCAATGTAAAAGCGACGATCAGCGGGAGTTTCTTCAAGGTAAAAGCCCCTTTCCTTCCCCCAAAGACCCAAGGGGTTTGAGAAACCCTTCGGATCGCTTGCTTCTTCTTGGGGCTCCTTCAGCGCAAACCACACACCTTTGGACACGTCTCTCCCAAGCACTGGTACGAACACCAACTTGGAACCCGACGATAGTCCTCGGCCACCATCAATCTGCAAGAAAGCCAAAGAGCCGCTTGAAGCGGCTCTTTGAGTTTGTACAGATGAATGCCCCCGACTGGACTTGAACCAGCACGCCCGAAAGGGCACAGGTCCTCAACCTGCCGTGTATACCAATTCCACCACGGGGGCACGTTTAGTGTGCTGAATTATAGCGCTGATTCGGAGCCTTGTCAACAATCGTTTGGATTGGGATTTCGAGTCCTACTAATTCGATTTCTCCTCTACTTCAGCCAACATGAGCCCTTCGTCGATCTGAGCCAGCGCGTCCTCGAATGTCATGTCCTCGACGATGGCTAGCTCCCCGGCAATGGTTTCACGCGATTGCTTCAGCAAGCGGTTATCTGTAACCCCCATTCTTCCCTGCTTCTCCCGCTTGAATGCGGCCAGATCGCGGGCCGCCTCGGCGACCTGTCTCAACTCCGAGGAACGAAGCTTCTCACAGATCTGCTGTTGTCGTTCCTTGTAGTTGCTTGACACTCGCTCCGGCAATCCTCTCAGCGTGCGCAGAGTTCTCTTCATCTCGGATCGCTTCGCGGCCACCCTCAGACCAATCAGCTTCACCTTATCCACCGCAACCATGATCTCCATGTCATCATAGGCCAGAGGATCGATAAGGTAATACTGCCGAGGTTCTCCTGCGATGGTTCTGCGCACCACCTTTCTTACAATTCCCGCACCATGAGCAGGATGTACAACCTTATCGCCAACACTGTAGACCAAAGCCATATCCATATCCCTCCCATGTACAGCCCCGGACGTTAGCACTGCACTCCCGAAGGATTGCTATCGTCCCCGATTTTGACAATCCTGGGACGCCCCTTGAGTCACGCCCACAGGAATTTAGCCTTCTTCCTATCTCGTTCTCTCTCTCTGCGAAGTTGTATCCTCGCTGAGAACGGTGTTGTCTTCCCTCGCTAAGACAGGTCCATCCCTTATGATACGCGCAAGGGACGCAACGGCATCGTCATCGGCCAGATTGATCAACCTGGCCCCCCGGGTATTCCGGCTCATCAAGGGGACGTTGCTCGCCGAGAGGCGGATCACAACCCCTTTGGCTGAAGTAATAACGATTTCGTCCTCTGCCCCAATCAGACAAGTTGCGGCCACCCGGCCAATCTTCTCCGATGACCGCAGGGCCTTCACGCCCTTGCCACCACGCCCGCGCCGTCTGTATTGGGCCAGAGAAGTCCTCTTGCCGAATCCTCTCTCCGTTACGACCAGGAGTTGATCGCCCTCGCCGGAAACGCCCATCCCAACGATGGTATCGGCTTCTCCCAGCCTCATTGCCCGCACTCCCCTGGCGGCACGCCCCATAATCCGCGCCTCGTTCTCTTCGAACCGGATGGCCTGTCCCTTTCGAGTAACAAGCACGATGTCCTGGTTGCCACTGGTCAGACTTACCCAGCCCAACTCATCGCCCCTGGCCAACCTGACAGCTTTGATGCCACTGGGACGCACGGCAGCGAACTCCTCCCGCTTCACGCGCTTGATTATTCCCTTTCGGGTGACCATGAAGAGATACCGGGCCTCCTGCTCGCTGCCCCCACTCTCTCCCGTCGTTTGAGCAGGAAGCGCAATGAGTGCAGTCACGCGCTCATCCAGATCCAACTCTGTCAAGCCCCGCAGCGGGGTTCCTTTGCCCCCCCGCTTGCTTTCAGGCACCTGGTAGACGTTCAATGCTAATACCCGCCCGAGGTTGGTGAAAAACAGCAGTTGATCTAGCGTGCTGGCCGGAAGAATGCGTGCGATGCTGTCTTCGTCTCCCGTGGCCATGCCGTTCACTCCCCGGCCACCCTTGCGCTGCCTACGATAGTCGTCCACCCGGTTGCGCTTGATGTAGCCCCGCCGAGTGAGCGTAACAAGAACGTTCTCCTTAGCCACGAGATCCTTGGCGCTGAACCGGCCCACAGATCGGTCAACGATTCGGGTTCTCCGGACGTCGCCGTACTGGTTCTTCAGTTCCTGCAGGTCTTCCTTTATCAGTCCCAACACCTTCCTGCTATCGCCCAGGATACCTTCGAGCTCCCCAATCCTCGCGCAAACCTGCGCGTACTCATCCTCGATCTTCTGCCTTTCCAGAGCAGCTAAACGCCGGAGGGGCATCTCCAGGATTGCCTCCGCTTGCACTTGCGTTAGATCAAAGCGACGCTGAAGATTGGCGCGCGCTGCGGCGACCGTCTCGGAGCTCTTGATGGTACGGATGACCTCGTCCATGTTATCCAGCGCGATGCGCAGGCCGGCCAGGATGTGTTCGCGCTTCCTCGCCAGGTCCAGCTCGTGCCTGGTGCGCCGGGTGATGACGTCCCGCCGGTGTTCCACGTAGAAGAGAAGGGCTTTCTTCAGACTCAGCACCCGTGGCTCCCCACCCACGAGAGCCAGCAGATTGACACTGAAAGTAGTCTGCAGGGCCGAGCGCTTGAAGAGTTGATTGAGCACCTGGCGAGGCTGGGCAGTCCGCTTCAGTTCGATGACGACTCGTATCCCTGTGCGATCTGACTCATCCCTCAAATCGGAAATAGCATCTATCCGTCCACTGCGTACCAGATCGGCAATCCTTCTGACCAGTGCGGACTTGTTCACCTGATATGGGATCTCTGTCACGATAATAGCGTGCCGTCCATGACGCAGTTCCTCGAAATGCGTCTTGGCCCGCACAATGAGACTCCCTCGCCCCGTCGCGTAGGCCCTCCGAATGGCGTCACTGGGTTCGCTCTCGCCCTGGAGCTTGCGATAGCGGTACGCGAGTCCGCCGGTGGGGAAATCCGGTCCGTGGACAAACCCCGTCAGTTTGTCGAAAGATACTTCCTGCTCCTGCACCATGCAATCAATGAGATACTGAAGAGCATCACAAATCTCTGCCAGGTTGTGAGGAGGCACGCTCGTCGCCATGCCTACGGCTATACCGGAAGCGCCATTCACCAGCAGGTTGGGCAAAGTGGCCGGAAGGACCAAGGGTTCTCGCAGGCTCGCGTCGAAGTTGTCGCCGAAGTCCACCGAGTTCTTGTCAATGTCCTTCAGAATGGTCTCTGCCAGCTTAGTCAGACGGGCCTCGGTATAGCGCATGGCAGCAGCGCTGTCGCCATCAATAGAACCGAAGTTCCCTTGTCCATCCACCAGTAGATACCGCGTCGAGAAATCCTGGGCCATGCGCACCATAGCATCGTATACGGCGGAGTCACCATGAGGATGGTATTTTCCCAACACCTCTCCGACAATCCGAGCACTCTTCCGGTAAGGACGATCCGAGAACATCCCCATACCATACATCGCATACAGGATGCGCCGTTGAACAGGCTTCATTCCATCGCGCACATCTGGAAATGCACGGGCCGTGATGACGCTCATGGCATAGTCCAGATAGGCCGTCTTCATTTGTCTCTCAATGTTGACTCGTCGAACAGTTCCGACTTCCACTCTTTCTCTCGTACCTCCAACCAATCGTGCCGATCAACTGACATAAAGAGAAACGGCTATCCCCCCATGGATATAGCGACACCTGGGGAAGCTAGCCGTAATTGAAAGCGGGTTGTGATTGCACCGGATAGCAACACCTACAACAGGCATCAGGCTTGCGCTGCATCACACTCGATTAGCCATCTTTTCAATCACACATGTCCACAGCGCACAGATGGCAGGAATACAGGTGCAACCAGAGTTGTCGGCAATACGTAGGATAGCAAGGAACCCTCGATTGTCGCTGCCTATGAACCGCTCCTGTATACTCACTGGCTCTACTACATCCTCCAGATTGGATATGTCCAAGGCAACGCGCCACTTACCCACGATTATATCCAAAAGGGCGTTTTTGTCAACATTGTTGTGTGTGGGTCCAGCAATTCTCAATCTGGACTTCTTTCCAGAGCAGATCAGTGCTGTCGCACCGAGAACGCGCTGATTCTTGTGTGTGGAGCTAGTACCGCACGACGTCACGCCATAGCACCTCCTCGTCTTCCGTTTTTCTGTCTCTTCATAGAATCTTCAGCCAGCTTTTGGATTAGTTGATTATAGTCAAGAGCATAAAGATCTTTTGCTGCTTCCGGCAGGAAACTATGTGGTCCCAGCCCGGGCATAATGTTGATTTCTAACACGTAACAGCCTGTACGATTCATCCTTAAGTCCACTCTACTGTAATCGTGGGCGCCAACAGCAGCGAAGGTTCTTTCTGATAGGTCAACAATCTCATCACGTGTTCTTCCGTCCTGTATAAGCTTTATTCTCTCCAGATCCTTTTGTGCCGTTTCATAGCTGAGAATTGCCTTTCTGACATCCATGGATTCGTAGTCGATTTCCACCGGTGTAAGGAGTCTGATCTCACTGTCAATGATACCCACACTGAACTCTCGCATCTCTGCTCCCGTGATATACTCTTCGACAAGAGCGGGTTGATTATGATTATCAAAGATGCGATTAACGGCTTTGTCTAGGCTGGCGTCGTCGTAAACGATGGAATCTTCCCTTATTCCAATATGTCCTCCTTCCCTGATTGGCTTGACAATTAAAGGGTAACCTATTCTTTCCGCAGGATACTTGATGGCAGAACCTTCTCTATTGGCAATGAAATACCGGGGAGTGGGGATTTGCTTCTCGTTTAACAACTCTTTTGTTCTTGCTTTGTCTAGTCCAATAGCGATAGTCTCAGCACTGGAACCAAGATGGGGTACGTTCCATTCTTCTAGCAAGGCAGGGAGAAAACCCTCCTTGTTTTTTTCATCAAGGTATTCAGCTATATTGAAAGCAAAAACACTTTCGCCATACTCCCGCTTCAGCCTGGCCAAGAAACCGCATACAGTTTCAGGGTTCTCACTGCTGATAGACTTAACACGCCATTTTTCCCTTAAGCTATCTTCTATCAATTGGTATGTTTCCAGACTGCGCCAAGGCTTCTCAGTATACGATTTAATTAAGGCAACTAGCATTTTTCATCCTTTCAATCAAGCATCTAAATTGACCCCAAATAAGTAGACCAGATGGAAGTGATGATCCCGGTGAAGTTCATCGACACCGACGCGCTGATCAGTGTGCCCATCGCCAAGACGCACAATCTATCTCGGCTGACCCTGGGCGGAAAGAACCTCCTGCGCGTGATCTAGCGTCCTGAAGACATGCACCGGGCCCTGGGGGGGAGTCGGGTAGGCAATCTCATGACTCCGGTACGTCCCGTCCTGACGGCCAGGGCTGAAGGAGAATGAGGTTATCGTGATGCAGTAACCCGCCAAGAATCAGATTGTGGCGTTGACCGACTTGCCGCCGGTTGAGGGCCTGCGAGTGGACCAACTCCTCACCTCGGAGCCCTTTGCCTCAACATCACAGTGGCTCCCAGGAGCGCCGAGTACTGTTAACTGCTGACCTTGCGAGAGCAGTTCCCAGCCAGCGGCGCGCGGCCTGCGGTGATTCCAATTGACAATCGGCCTTTGTCTTGCGCTGTTCCCCGGCAACCAGAATAGCGATGCCCCCTCGTGCCTTGATCACGCTAAACGCCTCTTCGTCCTTATCATCATCACCCAGGTAGATGGGCAAAGCGCCAGGCCAGGGGTAACGGTCCAGTAGATAGCCCACCGTTTGACCTTTGTCTGCCAAGCTTGGAGCTACCTCCAGGAATTTGTGCCCACTCAGCACACGGAACAATCCAGAAGATGCTACCTTGGTGGCCATGCGGCGCGCTGCGGATAACACCACGTCCGTCTCGAAATCATCGGCAAAACGAGCGTGGAGTGCCAACGCCCAACCCTTGTCTTCCAGGAAGAAACCCTCGCGATTAGCGATTAGATGCGCCCATCGTGGCTTAAGAATATCGAGCGCTGGACGGATGGCATCATAGTCCACACGATTGACTCGCTTCCCGTCTGGTATCTGCATCTCGACGCCATAGGTGCCTGCCAGTAGAACATCCGGCACCGGAACCAACGCCTGAACGTGGTTCAATCGCCGGCCACTGATCACAGCTATGCGGATGCGAGCGTGATGAGCTAGGCCGGTAAGCAGATCGATGATCTCTGGGTCGGGGTTAACGTGCTCCGGCGTTGGCGCGAAGTCGGCCAACGTACCGTCGTAATCCAGGAACAACCACAGATGCTCGGCCTGGGTCAGACGTTCATTGATCTGTTTGTGTGTGTACAGCATCATGCACCCTCTTGGCTTTCAAGAAGAGGCTTGATATATTGGTGGAAGATTGCATGCCAGGTGTAGTCTTGCCGCACCTGGCGACGCAGGCGATGTACTGGGCTCTGCCTAGCCCAAGCTAAAATCTGATCAGCCACGTGCACTGGATCGTCGTAGGCTTTAAGCAGGATCACGTTAGTGCCGCCAATTTCCTCAGCCGCAGGGACGTCCGTACACATGACTGGCACGCCAAGCAGCCCTGCCTCCAACACTGGCATGCCGAAGCCCTCCCTGTGGCTGGGCATGAACACTAAGTCACTCACGCGAAATAGGTCTCCCACCACCCGTGCGTCAATAGTCAAAGCCTGGTCCGGATCAGTGCCCGATTCAAAGACGAAGTGCATCTCCTCTTCGACGCCCAGCTGGCGCCGCAGCGCTCTCAATGACTGGAAATAGGCCATGCTCTGCTCTTCGTGCGGGTCGGGCGGACCAGTTACGACCAGTTTGGGGCGGCAGCCGCGTGCTTTCAACGCCGCCACCACGCGCAGCGCACATTCGATGTTTTTGGCCTGGGTAACGCGCACCGGCATCAGCAAGATCAGGTCGCTGTCCAGGAGGCCCAACCGGGTTGCCAACACATAACCTTCGTCGGATAGGCCCAGCAGCGCTCTTGGATTCACCCCGTTATAGATCACGTGGATACGCTCCGGCGGGCAGCCGAGAAGCGTCGCCAGCGCGCGCTGTCTGCGCTGTGACACAACGACATAGGTCACGTCCGGGCGATAGGTACGCAGCAAGTCCCAAGGGTAGCCTGGGTGGACCTTGGGCCGAGAGTGAGGACTGGTCCAGGTGAAATCGTGGCACCAGGCAATGCAACGGTGGATGGTGCCTGTGTCCAACAAATAGTGAAGGGCTGCTGTAAGGGACAGATTGAAGTGCTTGGTAAGCACGTTGTGAACGATCACATTGTCGAATGGGTCCAGGACCGACGTCAGCGCCTCTCTCAACCGATTGACCAGGTCAGCAAAGCTAGGAGGCACCTGGCCTCGTTCCAGCACCATGTTCGCTTGCAGTACCTGCTGGTACTGCGAGTCCATCTCCGGGATCCGGACAAAATCCGTGCCCGAAGGAAGCGCCGTCTGCTCACCCCGGCCGGCAATGATGGTGATCGGGTATCCAGCCTCGATGAATGCTTGCGCGTGAGCCTGGATTACGGCCTCCACGCCACCGACGACAGGCGGGGAGGTGTAGTGCAAGACGGCAGTTTCTGGTCGTTTCATACGTCGTTCGTGACCTTCCCTACAGATTCAACTCGGCGATGGTTTCCAGTTGGCGGCCCAGCCAAACGGAAATATCTTCGCGCTCGATCAGCAAGTGCAGCAGTTCGGCGCGCTCCCGGCGGTCCTCAGGTGGCATGATGACCGCCTGATGGAGTGCCTCGGCTGTGGCGTATACGTCGCACGGCGAAATGATGATTGCTCCCGGTTCGAGTTGCTGGCGGGCGCCTGTTCGTTCGGAAAGGACGAGCACGCCGTGACGTTGATTTACGACCGGGCCTTCTTTGGCAACCAGGTTCATGCCATCGGCGATGGAGTTTACCAGCAACACGTCATATAGCTGCAAGGCCGCCACAGCCCGGGGATAGTTCTCGCCCACGAGAACCCGCACCGGCTCCCAGTCACTGGTGCTATACTTCGCGTTGACGCGCCCAGCGGCGGCCATGAGTTCGCCAAGGTAGTCTTTGTATTCGTCCACCTCTATGCGCGACGGCACCAACAGTGCCAGAAACGTCACTTGTTGGATATGTTCAGGATAAAGTTCCAGCATTTCCTCGAAGGCCTGAAAGCCGCGTATGATGTTCTTACTTGGCTCTGCGCGGTCAATGCGCAAGATCATTCGTCGGTCGCCTACGAGTTCATGGACTTCGGGCCGGTACTCGGCAACTTCTTGCGACTCCGCCAGTTGCCTTAGTGCCGGTAGGTCGATGGAAATCGGAAAGTCGCGCACGTGCGTGGCATGATTTCGATACCATACCCGGCCACGCTTGAAGTTCACACGCGCGCGGGGGAGGTGTGACTCGCAAGTCCGGATGAAGTTGACTCCATCCTCGCTTGTCTGAAAGCCCAGGACGTCCACCGCGCAGAGCCCGTCTAGGATAGCCCGTCGCATAGCAGGTGGCAGAATGCGCCAATACTCCGGACCCGGCCAGGGGATGTGGATGAAGTGCAGCATCGTTGGTCGCTCGCGCGGCCGCAACCTCTCGCGCACAAACCGTGCTGCCAAATAGAGATGGTAGTCCTGCAGCATGACCAGCGTGGGGCGGGACGTGGCAAGAACCTGCTTGGCGATGGCGTCGGCAAAGAGGCGATTGATGACTACATAGCCGTGCTCCCAAGCTTGCCAGGTATCGCGGTTAATAACCGGCGCCCGTGGTACGTCCCACATAGAATGTTGCAAGAACCACAACAGCGGGTTGGCGATGACATTGTAGTAGCCTTCATAGGCCGAGGGTTCTGGTGAAAGAAACTGCACCCGAACAGCGCTGCCATCGTCCACCACCGGCACGCTCCCCTCTCCCCAGGTGGCGTCGGCTTCGGTTCGCGCACAGGCGATCCAGGTGGCATCGGCGTGCCGGCACACATCGATGAGCGCAGTGACCAGCCCACCTTCTCCACGGTGAAATCGTTGGTGGCTGTCTTTGGTTGTCTCAAAGGTCACCGGTCCTCGGTTCGCGGCGATAATCAGCGCTCGGCTGGAGAAGAAATCTGCTTGCAAGGCCTGGAAGCGATGGTGCAGGCTTTCTTCCAGACCGGAATCCTGCGGCGTGCTGCCTGCTGTCGGTGCGCTTCCCATTCTATTTCCTCCCCCGGCTGGCCCGGAGCGCCTGCCTGCCATCCCCCATAACCCTGCGACGCAGAATCCACAATGCCCGGGCAATGTTTTCCTGGTCCTTATCGCTTACCATGTTGGCACCATCCCTGACCTTCGCCTTCAGGATTTCTGGCAACGTGCGCAGTATGGTCTTATAGGCTGTGCTCAGCCCCCGTCTTTCGTCACGGCAGAGACCCCCGGCCAAATACGCGTACTCACCCGGCAATTCGCTAAGAAGCCGTGAAACGTCATAGTGCTTTAAGACGAAGCGCCACCGGCTGGTGTGAGAAACATGAAATTGGGCGTAATCGCCTTGGCTGCTGGTGCCTCCTTCCACGTGGGTCAGAATGGCGTCCGGGATATAAAGTACTCTGTAGCCCGCCCGCCGGGCACGGAAGCAGAGATCGGTTTCCTCATAGTACAGAAAATAGCCTTCATCCAGTAATCCAATCTGATCCAGCACCGAGCGCTTGATGCCCAAGGCGGCACCCATCACGTAGTCAACTTCACGCTGCCTATCGTATTGCCCTTTATCCATCTCCCCTCTGCCATATTGATTCCCGATCGCCAGGGGCGCCTGGATGAATCCGCCTGCATGTTGCAGGGTACGCCCACCGGGGTAGTAGGCTTTGCCGCCACCAATGCCCACGGTTTCGTCAGCAAACATGCCCTCAACCAGATTGGGTAACCAGTCCGGCCGCACGATGACGTCAGGGTTCAGCAGCACAATGAGTTCACCCTCGGACAGGCGAATGCCGGCGTTACTCCCCGCCGCAAACCCCAGATTGCGGTGAGCGCGATGCACCTTGACCTGAGGAAAGGTGCTCTGAACAAAAGCAACCGAATCATCAGTGGAACAGTTGTCTACGAGAAGCACTTCGTAGTCAGGGTAATCCGACGCTAAAAGCGATTTCAAGCAGTCTTCCAAGTAAAGACGGCCGTTCCAGTTCACTATCACAAGTGATGCAAAGGGCGAGCTGTTCATCATCGTCCTCCTCGGCGATCTCATTTGATCGCCCCAGCCGATAACTGGCTTCTAGGCAAGGGTTTCCTTACAATCTATGAGAGCTTTAAGTAACATCATCCAATCGATCCTAACAATATATCAACGATGCGCTCTGCTGCCTTACCATCCCCGTAGGGATTGACTAGTTTCGCCATTTGCTCGTATTCGTGTTTATCATCAAGCAACTGCTGCGCCGCGTCAACGATGGATGCGATGTTGGTCCCCACAAGCCTGGCTGTCCCCGCCTCAATCCCCTCAGGACGCTCTGTAACGTTGCGCACTACCAATACCGGTTTCCCAAGTGCTGGCGCCTCTTCTTGTATTCCACCGGAATCGGTTATAATGAAATAGGCAAGGCTCATCAGTTGCACAAACGGCAGATACCCCATTGGCTCGGTAAGATGAATCCGTGGCACGTTCCCCAAGATTCTGAAGATCGGTTCGCGGACATTGGGGTTGAGATGCACCGGGTAGATTATCTCCACATCGCTGTTTCTCTTGATGATCTCGCACAACGCTCGACAGATGTTCTCCAAGCCATCTCCAAAGCTCTCACGCCGGTGTCCAGTGACGAGGATTAGCCTGTGGTTGGATAACTTTGAGCCCCTGCCCAACAAAGGCTCCAACTCCGGGGGAATAGAGGATGGCAGGCGCTGCACAGCCCACAACAGGGCATCAACCACAGTATTACCAGTCACAAAGATCCCCTCTTTTGCCACCCCTTCGCTCAATAAGTTCTGTCGGGCTTTCTCCGTTGGCACAAAGCAAAAGTCGGCGAGACGGTCGATCAGCACGCGATTCATCTCCTCAGGAAAGGGGCTGTATTTGTTATAGGTGCGGAGCCCAGCCTCCACATGCCCCACTGGGATCTTATGGTAGAAGGAAGCCAGTGCGCCGACGAAGGCTGAAGTAGTGTCCCCCTGCACTAGCACGAGATCTGGTCTTTCGTTTCTCAGCACCGTTTCTATATTGGAGAGCCCTTGCTCTGTTATGTCGAAAAGGCTCTGATTGGCCTGCATGATATTGAGGTCATAGTGAGGCTGGATCTTGAATAGGGCAAGGGCCTGGTCCAGCATCTGGCGATGCTGAGCGGTGACACATACGACCGGCTTTGTCTCCGGACGGGTTCGTAGTTCCTGGATTACTGGAGCAAGCTTAATCGCCTCAGGCCGGGTGCCGAAGATTAGCAAAACGTTCATGTACGCGAAAGAGCCTCCTCGTAGGCAAGTTTGGTCTGACGGGCTGCTTCTTCCCAGGTATACTGATTGAGAATCCTTTTTCTCAGGCTATCATTCTTGGGTGCATTATAGGCTGCACATACCGCGGATTTTATAGAGCCAATGTCTCCAGGATCACAGTACCAGGCGTCATCTCCAAAGTACTCATGAGCCGAACCAACTATAGTTGTGACAATATTGCATCCCATCGCTCCAGCCTCCAGACTTGCAAGCCCAGGCGTCTCGCGGTAACTCGGCAGTGCGTGTACTTTGGCTGCCGCGTAGAACTTGGGCAAATCCCTGTGTGGCACGGCTCCCAAGAAAAGCGCATTTCTCCGCTTACGTGCATAATGTTGACACTCTTGATAGTAACGGGGGTTTCCGATGCTGCCTATGAAGACAACGAGCCACGTGGTCTCGCTTGAGGCCTCAAGAAGGGCCAGTTGCCCTTTACAGGGTTCGACACGCGCACATTCAAGAATGTACTTGGACATTCCCAGTTCCTTAACAGCCTCATTAGGCGAGGCGCGGTCAGGGTGAAAAACAGAGGCATCAACCCCATTGGGGACTATAGTGGTCTTCTGTTCAAGTTCGAAGTGAAAAGTATCTTCAAGAATTTGAAGTTCGCTCCGCGCGTTCGGTAATATCCAATCTACAAG
>JAKLPW010000311.1 GCA_022013675.1 Anaerolineae bacterium
TAACTGTAAATCGGATTGTAGTATCCCATGAGCACGAGCGGCACGATGACCTCTGACTGGCGAAGTCTGACGACGAGATCGAGGCACCCACGCGGCGTCATACCGGCCTGCAGGGCGGCATCGGCAGCGCGTTGAATGGTCGGGCCGTCCGCCACTGGGTCCGAGAAAGGTACTCCCAACTCAATGATGTCCGCACCACCGGCCTGAAGGGCGGGTACCAATTTCAGGCTGGCAGCGGGGGAGGGATACCCAAGTGTCAGGTAGGTGATAAGGGCGCAACGCCCCTCAGCGCGGGCGGCACCAAAGGCAGCGTCGATTGCGCACGAGCCGCGTTGGTCATCGTCGGCAGTTATCATGAGTCTTCCCCCAGTATTGACGTTACAGTATCCAGATCCTTGTCCCCCCGCCCCGAGAGATTGAGCAGCACCAGACTGTCCTCAGACATAGCCGCGGCCATGCGCATCGCTTCTGCCACTGCGTGCGACGATTCCAGAGCGGGCAAGATACCCTCACAGCGTGCGAGTGCCCGGAAGGCCTCTAGAGCCTGGGCATCTGTGGCTGTGACGTAGCGTACGCGCCCCAAATCGCGCAGGTACGCGTGTTCGGGGCCTACAGCGGGATAGTCGAGTCCCGCGGAGATCGAGTGTGTCGCTGCGATCTGACCGTGTTCATCCTGCAATACGTAGGTTCTGACTCCGTGGAGTATCCCCATCCGCCCTCGCGTCGGATCGCCAAACCGCGCTGCGTGCTTGCCGGTGGCAATCCCCTCACCGCCCGCCTCCACACCGACCATCTCGATCGGATCATCCAGGAATGCGTGAAACAGACCGATAGCATTGGACCCACCTCCCACACAAGCGATAAGGACATCGGGTAGTCGCCCCGCTTGCTCCAAGATTTGCCCGCGGGCTTCGCGCCCGATGACACTTTGGAAATCACGAACCATCAGCGGATAGGGATGCGGCCCCAAGACCGAACCCAAAAGATAGTAGCTATCGCGCACATTTAGCGCCCAGTCGCGGAACGCCTCGTTTATGGCGTCCTTGAGCGTGCGGCTACCGGCGTCCACAGCACGTACTTCAGCACCCAGCAGGCGCATCCGCAATACATTGGGAGCCTGGCGCCGGATGTCCTCGCAACCCATATAGATCACACACGAGAGCCCCAGTAGAGCTGCAGCCGTGGCAGTGGCCACGCCGTGTTGTCCAGCACCCGTCTCGGCAATCAGGCGGATCTTGCCCATGTGTTTGGCCAAAAGTGCCTGACCCAGTGCGTTGTTGATCTTGTGGGCCCCAGTATGTGCCAGATCCTCGCGCTTCAACCATATCTGTGCCCCTCCCGATGCCTTGCTAAGGCGCTCGGCATGGGTGAGTGGCGTTGGCCGCCCCACGTAGTCTCGCAGTAGGCTCTCCAGCGAGCGCAAGAACACAGCGTCCTCGCGTGCCGTGTGATAAGCCTGCTCAAGTTCCAACAGAGGCACCATCAGAGTTTCAGGCACGTAGCGTCCCCCGTACGGTCCGAAGTAGCCCCTCTCATCGGGCCAGGTTCCCACTGATGTCCCACTGTGTGTAACGTTCACGCTCCGTCCTCCTCCCTTACACGCTGGACAAAAAGCTCGACCAGGGATGGATCTTTGCGACCTGGGCGGGCTTCAACGCCAGAAGAGACATCGACACCCCAAGGTCTGGCCTGTCGAATGGCCAAGCCAACGTTGTCCGGTGTGAGTCCTCCCGCAATGACAAGCCTCGCCATCCCTCTACTGTCTCCCGCCAACAGATCCCAACGCCAAGTGCGTCCAGTGCCGCCCAGCCTCAAAGGATCGTGAGTATCAAGGAGATGGCCCCAGGCCTCGTAGAGGGCAAGTTCATCCCAGGGCACATGCTCCTGCACACGCCGCGCGATGATTACAGGTATGTCCAGCGCACGAGCGTAGTCCGGCTTCTCCCCTCCGTGTAACTGAACGAGGTGTAGTGAGCACTCGCTTACTATTCGGTTAACTGTTTCAATAGACTCGTTTGCGAACACGCCTACAAACCGTGCCCTGCAGTCCTGGGCCACCAGCGCTCGAGTGATCCTGGCAGCTTCCATTGGCACAATGTAGCGCGGGCTGGAGCGAACGAAGATGAACCCCAGAAGGTCCGCGCCACATTGCCAAGCCCAGCGGGCGTCTTCCAGGTTGGTAAGGCCACAGATCTTAACAGCGGTCATCGGCCCGCCTCCTTCAATTCCCTGAGTTTCGCGGCGGGGTCCGCCGCGGTCACCAACGCTTCACCGATCAGTGCTGCATCTACCTCAAGCGCAGCCAACTCACGCATCTGCGCGGGGTAGTGAATACCGCTTTCCGAGATGACCGCACAGGATGGTGGAATCAAGGGA
>JAKLPW010000312.1 GCA_022013675.1 Anaerolineae bacterium
CGGCTTGGCGCTAATCACGCTGGGACGCTCTCTGCGCCAACAGGGAGGACTGTGGGTATCCAGCGAGTATTCGGTGGAGGATTGCAGAGCCTTCTTCAACCAGGCCGCGGGCTATCTGGACAGAGCCGTCGATGTCTTCGAGGGCCCCGTACAGGAGCCCATTCGCCTGGTTGAAGCACTGAGCGAGCTGGGTTGCACCTACCGAGATCGGGCTAAGCTGGCGCAGGGAACGGCAGATGATCCTTCGAAGCTAGCTGCTTTGACGAGGACGAGCGGCAGGCGAGCCATTGAGGATTTGGAGAGGTGCAGGAAACTGGCGGAGGAGTATGGATTTCCCGTCCAATATGTTGACGCCTGTGAAGATCTAGCCGAGACTTACTTCCTCCTTCACGACTACGACAACGCGAGCTTTTGGCTAGACCGGGCCGAGGTGAAGGTCCCTGATGAGTACAAGTTTGAAGAAGGGCGACCACCGGCAGATATCCCAGAAGACGAATGCGTCGAGGCGTTCTGGCTACACATGGGCAAGGTAGAACTCCTGCGAGGGAATCTCGCGTTTGATCGTGGGCCCGAGGACGACTCCATTCCAGCGAGACACAAAGTGCTGGCCGAGACCGCAAAGCACTACATGCTTTCAGTGGCTTACTCGGAGACATACTCGGAGAGAGCCGTTGCACTCGGCGCTACTTTCAGACAGATGTACGACCGCTTCAAGAGCTGTACGTCCGAGGATCTTGATTATCTACGCAAAGAAGCATTGCCGGAACTCTCAGACAAGTATGCTATTGACCTATCCCGCCTTGGCAGGTTCTTCGAGGATACCTTGGGACTGGCCCTAGAGAGGGAGCCTTGATGATGGGAGGACATGTCCTTCCTTAGTTCATAGTCTACGGACACAAAGCAAAGCGCAGACCTTTCAGGTCTGTGCTTTGCTTTGTGTCATTCTGAAAGAATATCATTTACCCGTCACACCGCTGTATGCTTGTCGTTGCACACCCGTCAAGACATTCCCGTTCTCATCCACTATAATAGGAGTGTAAGGCAGACTTCTGGTGATCAGAGAGTTACCAATGCTTTAGCTTAATGCGAGGCAAACCTCAATGAGGAGGGATGGAGGAGTACCATGGACACTCGTACGAGCCGATACCTGCGCCAGTGGGGCATTCATCTGCCAGATCCAGTCTGGAGATGGTGGATGGTTAGATTATCACTCCAAGCAGCATGGAATATGTGAGCAGCAGAGCGTCTGGGCAAGGAGGGGGTACAGGATCTGCCGGGATATCTTGCGCGATTTGGTCCTGGTAGAGGAGCCCGTCCCCCTCTTTATGTTATCAAGAGGCTTGTGCACCACTACGCTGGGCGCGCTCCTACTCTCTGCCAGCAATCTCTTGCACGACATGACAGACCATTGACTCCCGTTCGATTCCACAGTATAATCTGTATAGATCATGTCCAGATCGGCCGCCAGTTGCTGAGCGAAATCCGATAAGGTCTAAGCATGAAACCGGGCCCGAAGCGGTTCGTACGCACCGGTAAGTACCCGCAGCGTCTCTGGAGGTGCCCCTATGATGCCATTCAGTCGGAGGACAGCAGCCATTGCAGCGCTGTGCTTTGCGTGGTTAGTCGTGTCCGCTATCCTGTTTCCATGGCAGGTAATCGGATGGTCTATTTTGGCCAGCGTTCTAACCTTCGTAGCCTCCGCTGTCACACTGCGCGAACTCTACGGAGGTGGCCTCCGTGACGCCATCGTACGGCATTTCAGACTGCTCACTGGCCTGGATAGAAGATTTCAGATCATTCGCGAGGGCCGGACGGTTATTCCGGCAGGCGCGGGTCCTGTCACAGGTCCGCTCTTGCTGATAGTCGGTCCTGAGAACTGCGTCATTCTCGAAAGTGGACCCAGGCAAACCCGCATCTCAGGCCCCGATATATTCAGAACCAAACTCTTCGAATACGTGCGGGCGATATATGACCTGCGGCAAAGACAATGGTCCGAGACCATACCCAACGTGATGACGGCTGATCTGATGGAAACGACCGTTGCCTTCACAGCGACCTACGGAATACGAGTATCCCCCAGGGCCAGACGCGGCGAAGCACCATTGACACCTTCAGAAATCAACATGATCCAACAGGTAGACTCTTGGATGCAAAACTGGGAAGCCGGGGTCAGGAGTGCTATTGAGGTCGCAGTGCGACAAGCAGTCGGTTCACTGACGCTGAGAGATGTCCTGCTGCCCGATCAGCTCGTCGAGATCGCTCGTTCAATCTTGGACATCTCCAATCAGAGGATGAGGCCTTGGGGCGTCGAGATACACCGAGTGGTAGTTGAGAGTATGCAGCCGGAGCAACAAGTGAAGGACGCAACGGCGAGTCGGTGGCTCGCAGATACCGAAACCGAGACAGCTACGATCGTGGAGATGGCTCGAGCCGCTGCCTGGCGTAACGCCCTTCAGCTCATTGCAGCTGGCTACTTGGAAGCCAAGGAACTGGGGATGACTGATGCCGCCATTCACCGCGAAGTTCTTCGTCGTACGCTCGAACAGATGGCTACAGACCCTGCAACCAAGATAGTGATAACTCCAGAACTTGACAGCGCTCTGTCTGATCTGCGTAGGTCCATCGGATTGCAGATCTAGCCGTTAGGGAGGTTCGCGTGGTTGCCAGCCGAGTCTCCAGGCGCGCTACCGCGGGGAGCCAATCTTTCTTGGTTGCCTGTCAACAATTCGAAAACTGTGCTCGAACTCATGTTCGTGCTGCTCCAGACTGACGTCAAACGCCGCTGCCATGGCTTGCATCGCATCAACGAAACCTGCCCGATAGATGGCAACCTCCTCCATGGGCAGATGATTCACCAGCGAAGCGTTAGCTCTGTCAACTGCTTTCAGGATATTCTCGACATCATCTCGCAGGAAGACCTCAGATGTGATTCGTCCTCTTCTCATACTTCTCCATTTCCTATCGTTACGCTATGTAGAGCCAGCAGCCGCTGCGCGGCCGCTACAATTTACATCGGAAAGCCATTTTTATAGCACAGATCTGCCAGATCGTCAAATGGACGCCCGCACTGATAGCTATTGCCAAGTATCTTGGAATCACGGCTGCAGCAAAGGAGTAGACGGAGTTCATATACAACATATAGAACGTTTGTTCTATTATAGTACAAACAACTGGGTTTGTCAACTGCTATTTAGTGAAAATCGTGCGATTCGTGGCAAAGCCGCGCTCTGTGATTCAGCACAGAGCCATCGTTGGAGGCGCAGTCGAACAGGGAGTAAGAAGCGGGCTAGTCGGCTTGGTTAGCCGTCGGGTCGCGGACCCGACTGGAGCGGAGCGTAGGAGGCAGGACAGCCCCCCTTACCGCCACAACTCACTCACATTCTCCCAGATAATATACGCCCCCGCCAGGAGCACTGCCAGCACGATCATCTCCCAGAAGAACTCGTAGAAGATCACCAGCGCCGAGACCACCGCCAGGGCGGTAGTCAGGCTGGCGATCAGCCGGGACAACTGCCGGCGGAAGCCAGACTCGATAAAGAGGATGGCAGTCACCATGGAGACCAGCCCGGCAATCAGATGCTCCCGATAGAAGAGGATGATCCCCACCAACCCTATCACCATGAGCCCGATACTGATAGCGGCCCACGTCTCCGCGAAGCGGCTGAGGCGCAGCTCGTCGTCGGACGCGGGACGATGGGCCCGATGAAGATGAGAGCGTGCCGGAGCACGCTCCCCGGACTCGATCCGCCGGATACCCACATCTATCGCTTCCAGCAGAGCCTGGTCAGAGACCACTTGAGACCGCAGGCGGTCCAGTTCCTCCGAGAGCGCGGCTATACCCTCCTGATGTGCTGCCCGCACCTTCTTGAGATGTGGGAACCCCTCCATGGCCCTGGATTCAACGCCCAGCCCCATGATCTCGTTGCTCTTCTGGGAGATCTGCTCCGTGAGGCGAGTCAGTCGATGTACCACCTTTCTTCGACGCTCCAGCAGCTTTTCTGGGATCTCCTCGAGCGGTGGCACCTTGTCGAGGCCGGCCCAGCCCAGGGGATCGTACCAGGCACGACGCACTGTCCCGTCCCGGTTGTAGAGCGGCCCGGCGGGCGCGTTTTCGCCGGCGATGGGATCGCGAGCGTAGAGCCCCCAGAGGCCACGGTAGCCAGAGGCCCACTCAGGCGTGGGGTCTAGCAAGCGGGGTGCGTCCCATTCCCTGGTCTGGCCCGGACCGATGGACAGCCCATCGCCACGGGCATAGTCCACGAACGGAACCTGAAACACGCTGATCAGGTTATTGGCGGCCTCCTCGGCCTCTTCTTGCCTCAGGGTTCTCCTCCAGATAGTCTGGGCCCGCTCCACTATTCTCGCCAGTGGTGAGAGGAAGGAGAGCTCCAACTCGGACAGGAATTCGCCGGGCGCATAATAGCTGGCGTGGGAGCCCGCGCCCGCGTAGACCACCGGATGCTCGCCTACTCTCTCCATCTCCGGGTCGTCCCAGCGGCGGCGCAAGTCATCGCCGGAGAAGTCGTGAGAAGCGTACGCGGCCCATTGGGGGCGTACCTCGCCATCGCCGGACTCGGACAGGTAGAGGGTGATCATCTCCCAGTCGGATTCGTGGTCGTTGACGCCGAAGAAGCCCGAGCGCCAGTCGTTGAAGGGGTAGAAGAACCAATACTGGAGCACGATCCAGTGGTTCTCGCGCACGACACGACCGTAGTAGCAGTACTCTTCTCGCTCTGAGAGGATGCGCCGGTACCGGATGATAGCCGCCGCGGCCGTGGCCCCGGGCACGCTCCCCCGTGCCAGCAGAGAGAGCGAGAAGAGCGCATCTACCAGACGTGAGGTGTAGCCCACCCGTGCCAGCCTTCCCCGCCCGGCGCGGAAGGCGTCCTGCCAACCCTCGCCTCTTAGGCCCTGGCTAAGGGCCTTGAGCTTGTCAGCGGCCAGTTCTGCGATATTGAGCGGATCGATGAACTTGAGGTAGTAGACGGCCTGACTCCCCCGGGCGCGCGGTTGGGCCAGCCTCTCTAGCGTGAGCTTTCCTTCTGGAATCAGACACACCGGCTCTTCCCGTGGCTTCTGCATCCAGAGGCTGCAAGCACACACGTAGGGTTCCACGTCCATGGGGAAGAACCTTTCGCCGCGCGTGTAGCGTATCACCGGCTCGAAGCGACGCAGCAGCGCGCCGTCCTCCTGGATGCTCATCGCGCACCTCCTCGACGGGCATCCCTTCGACTGTGGCTGCGGGGCTTGGGCCGGAAAGCCACCTGTACATCGTTGTAGTTCAGGTAAAGCACCGCCACGATGCTGTAGATCATCAGCGGGTAGATGTAGATGGGCTTGTCGCGGGAGTAAATGACCAGCGCCATGGTGAGACTGAGTCCTTGGGTCAGCATAGCCAGGGTCCAGGCGCTCGGCCGCAGGCGCAAGAGACCGATGCCGGCTAGCAGCGCCGGAAGGGACAGCGGCATGAAGAGAATGCTCGTGCCGACGCCGTGGCTCAAGCTGAAGCTCCTGCCTACGGAGAGCAGTTCGAACGCCGGGGCGGATGCTTCCGACTGCCCAAACAGAGTAGTGAGGATCGGACCGTAGGCGAGGAGGCCCAGCGCCTGCGTCAGCAAAAGGAGACCCGCCATGGTCACGGAATGGCTACGCCGGGTTGTCTCTGCTATTGGCTCGGCATCCCGGATTCTATCCATCTGAATGTCTCTCATTGCAGTTCCCTCCAGGCGGGCAGGGATGCCCGCGGTCCTCATCGCCCGCCAACATGATATAGCAAAACCGTGCCGCCGTCAATGAGAGGAGTTTTGGGAAGAGAATGGCCCGAAGAGAGAATCAATTAGTGGCAAAGAACAGATAAACCAAACCTGCCACGAATTGCACGAATTAACACGAAAAAGGAAGTATCTTCTCAATAAGATGGGGCAATCACTTGGATTCTGTTCGTAGTAGACGCTTTAGCGCCGTGAAAACGCACTAAAGTGCGCACTACGAAGCCAGATTCAAGTCTACTGAATCTAATGCCCCGAAATATTGAGATGATACGAAAATACAATCAAAGCAGCCACGAATTGCACGAATTAACACGAAAATAGATATAATTAGTGAAGTTCGTGATTAGGAAGTCGTCCTCGGCTCAGCACGGAGCCGTTACTTTGTCATGCTCAAGGGGGACAAGGGGTAAGCGTCGCCGTGGGAGCCTCCGTGGGACGCAGCGTGGGCGCATCGCGCTTCACGCGCGCGATGACCAGAATGATCTCCGGAGAAGTGGCGTCGGCGGGCAGGCTGTCCCAATTCCGCCACCACTCAGCCCCGCCCAGCTCCGATCCTATCCAGAGTTGAACCCGGGCCGTCTCATCGGGCAACCGGCACATACCGTCGAGCTGAGTCAAGCCGACCCGACCGACCTCCTGCCCGCTGGCGTTCCAACACTGGAGCTGCACCGCCGGCCAGGCGATCTGTCCGTCTCGCTTCAGTGCCTCCAATTCCCCGGTGAGAACCACCCGCCGAAGCATCTCTTCCGTCTCGAGTGTGGACGTAGCCGTTAGAGAGAGCTCGGGCTCGACTGAGGGGGAAGGCACGGCTGTAGCGGGATAGAGGGTAGACGTGGTGGTCGGAGAGAACGCGGCTGAGGGCATAGCCGCGGCTGATGGCATAGCCGTAGCGGAGAGCGTAGGCGTCACAGTGGAGGGCGGCAGGGGCGTGATAGTTGGAGTGAGCTCGTGCTTCGGCGCGGGGGTACTGCTGGGGAGAGATGTCGGCGTGGCGGCGGGAGCCTGTTCGGTTGGTGCTGCCGGTAGGGTCTCCGCCGGTAGGGTCTCCGGCGGTAGGGTCTCCGCCGGTAGGGTCTCCGGCGGCAGAATCGCGAGCACCAAGATCAGAGCTGCCGCCAGGAATATCAAGACCGCAGCGGCTAAGCCGCGAACGTGCGATCCGTGGAACCGCGCGCGTTTCATCTCCTCGTCCCCCTCCCGACAATCAACCTCCCGCAGGTTTCTAACCCAGAGCAGGAGCAACGTTGGCTCAATTGGCCCCTCGCTTGCCCAGAAGACACTCTGGAAAAGAACCTGCGGGAGGCTGGAGCAATCAGAGCTGCCAGCCCCAGGAGCGCAATCCATGCCGCAGGGGGAAGAGTAATGAACTGGCCCAGGAAACGCAGCCCCTCTCCCATCACTCAGTCCCCTTTCGTAGGAGCAGGTTTCGGTTCTCTCCTACCCGAACGATCCTGATCAGACTTGGTCGTGGCGGCACAGACTAGCTCCTGCACAACAGAGACCGGCCCCTCCTCGGACTTGGTAGGGTTCTCGGCCATGCTTCTAGGGACGATCCAGCCAAGCACAAACGATACCCCGTTCACAGGTCACCCTTGCTTCACTGGCCATATTATACCAGACGCCGGCGGTAAAATCAATCGCCGTAGGGGGGAGGGTGCACGCAATGTATGTCATTAAGAGAGCACGAGGCGTTAGTGCTACGGGAGTACCGAGGCGTTAGTGCTACGAAGGATGACAAGGATGACAAGGATGACAACATTATGACCCCTAGCAAGGATGACAAGCAGGATCAATGGTGGGACTCCTCATCCTCTGAGTATGTGGTGGATACCACAATCACGAATGACACGAATGGATGAATAAGCGAAGCCTCTGTGTTGGCTCTCTCGTTGGGTCAATGTGTTTGCGTGAACACGCTTTGCGTGCACCCTCTACCTGAAAAAGCTTGACAAGTCCCTAAAACCGTAGTATACTGATATAGTAGAACGATTTAGTGATTCTAACTTGACAGGTAGACTATCCAGCCAGAGGATCAGGTATATTGCTACTCGAAGACCTGCCCATCGAAGATATAGCCCGGCTCTTTGACCGGGATCCGGCTGAAGTCCAACGCGCGTACCAGGAATGGTTGATCCCTCGGAAGCGTCGCAATCGACCTGTGACGCCCGACATCAAGTTGCTGGCCCTTCTCTCCGGCCTATCCATCGCTTCTATCTCCAACTTCCTGCGCAACAAGCGCGGGAGTCTGGCCCAAGAGACCTGGAAGCGTTTGGCGCAACTGGTGACACTGGTGAGCTACGTGCCCAGCGGTGCTGCCCGGAGCCTGCGGGGACGACGGCGAAACGCAGTGGGGGTGGCACTTCCACTTTGCAGCGTCAGCCCCGGGTTCTACCTGGAGACACTGTCGGGCATAAAGCAGGAGGCCGATATCCTCGGCTTCCGCATGTTCGTCTTTGACGTGGCCACAGTGGAACAGAGAGACGACTTCTTTGGCAAGATGCCTTTCCTGGACATCGTGGATGGCCTCATCGTTGTGGGCCTGTACGTGAGTGAAACGCAGATCCACATACTGGGACGGCGTTCCCTGCCAATAGTGGCCGTCCACAATCGTCTACCCCAGCCCGCAACCGTGGCCAACATTCTGACCCTCAACGAGCAGTCGCTCCAGGATCTCATCGATCGGCATCTCATCAAGTTTCATGGCTATCGGCGATTGGCACTGGTCACCCTGGGCACCTCCAATCCGCTGAAAATGGGGGAAACCGGGCAGGGGGATTGGAACCGGGTCGCCCGCGTCGAGGCATACAATGAAGCCCTGCGGATCAACGGAGTGCCGCTGGATGAACGCCTGGTCTTCGAGGTTGCCGATCATTCTTTCGAAGAGGGCTACAAGGCTTTTGACCGTATCTGCCGGCTGAACGACTCCCTCCCGCCAGACCAGCGGATCCAGGCCGTCGTCTGCACCTCGGACACATTGGCCGCGGCTGTGCTCACTATGGCCCGGCGAAAAGGGACGGAGATCCCGGTCACTGGGTTCGACAACCTCGCCCTGGCCAGCTTACTGGACATCACCACCGTGGATCAGAAGGCCAAGGAGGTTGGCCGTTTGGCCTTCCGACATCTGTACAGCGCCCTGGTCTACCAGGAACGGGAAGTGTCTCTCCCACCCCTGACGGAAGAGGGGTTCGATATGCAAATGGTGATCCGCCGCTCGTGTGGCTGCTCGCCCTGAGCGCAGCCGAAGGGTTCATCCTGAGCATCCGCCGATCAACGCTCGCCAGGGATCGTCAGATCCGGGTACTCTAAGTCTGGCGAGTGGCTTCTTCGTCACCTGTTGCTGCAATTTCAACAATCAACCTACGGAAATGATACTTGACATCCGAAACGTTTGGGAGTATAATAGAGATGCATCCCAAGCGTTTTGGGAGACGTGTCAAAAGGAGACTAGGCCAAAGATGCCAGTCAGGTTGAAGGACATCGCCCAACACTTAGGGATCTCTATCACCACCGTGTCCCGCGCGCTGGGAGGATACTCCGACGTCGCCCACGAGACTCGCCAGCGGGTCGAAAAAGCCGCGCTCGAGATGGGCTACTACCCTGACGCCTCCGCCCAAAAGCTCCAGAAGCAGCGTACCGACACCATCGGCTTCATCATCCCCACCTTCGGCCCTCGTTTTGCCGATCCCTTCTGGAGCGAAGTGCTGGCCGGACTGGGCAACGAAGCATCCCAGCACGGAATGGACCTCCTGGTCGCCACTAATCCCCCGGGCCCCAGCGAGATCGAGACCTACCAACGGTGGGCCGGCAGCCGTCGCGTGGACGGATTCATCCTGGTGCGCACTCGCAGAGACGATGCCCGTATCCGCTATCTCTCCAATTGTGGGGCGCTCTTCGTGGCCTACGGAAGGTCGGAGATGGACGTCGACTTCCCCTACGTGGGCGTGGACGGGCAGCGAGGGATGTACACGGCGACTCGACATCTCATCGACCTGGGGCATCGCCGCATCGCCTACATCGCCCCTCCGTCCGAGGCACAGTTCAGCGTTCACCGTCTGGCGGGCATCCAGGAGGCTCTGCAAGAGAACGGGGCGTCACTGCCACCAGAGCTCCACCTGCAGGGAGACCTGACCCAGGAGTCGGGCTACCGCGTCACCAAGTGGTTGCTGGCTCTTGACCACTCACCTACTGCCGTCCTGTGCGGCAATGACTTGATGGCCCTAGGGGCTATTAGCGCCATCCAGGAGACAGGATTGATTGTGGGGCGTGATCTTTCGGTCGTCGGCTTCGACGACATCCCGTGGGCTGCTCATTCCCACCCGTCCCTGACCACAGTGCACCAACCCGTGTACGAGATCGGGAGAAGGGTCTGCCGCATGTTGATCCAGCGCATCCGAGGCGAGGATCTCCAGGAGCGACATATCGTTTTGCAGCCCAAGTTCGTGGTTCGGGAGTCAACAGGCCCTGCGACATAGCTCAGGAAAGAACTCGGTCGGGAGACCTTCGCTATCAGAGGGGGGAGCCGCTCGGTCGGGAGACCTTCGCTATCAGGGGTCGGGAGACCTTCGCTATCAGAGGGGGGTCGCGAAGGAAAGGAAGGGGGTGGTCGCACGTAGGATTTTCGGTTTTTTGGTCGCTAGTGTTCTCGGAGCTTCACCTATTTCTCAACCTAAGGAGGAAAGTAGTAATGAAAGGCAACAAGTTCGTATCCGCAGTAGTAGTGCTCGTAGTGCTGGTAATGGCCCTCACGTCCTGCCAGCCCACGATCGTCAAGGAGACGGTCATCGTCGAGAAGCCGGTCGAGAAGATCGTCGAGAAAGAAGTCGAGAAGATCGTCAAAGAGACCGTCGTCGTCGAGAAGGAAGTCGAGAAAGTGGTAGAGAAGATCGTGGAGGTAGCACCCAAGACCCTCGTCTTCACTTCACGCCTCTTCAGCCCCCCCCGCGAGCAGGAGTTCTTCATCAATGAGATCATCAAGCCCTTTCAGAAAGAACACGGGGTAACGGTGAACTTCCAGATCCTGGACGACAACACGATCTTCGAAAGAGCAGAGCTTCAGACAGCCACCGATCACATCACCACGGACATCATCTGCGCCCACAACGGCAAGATGCCCGATTGGCTCAATGCCGGGTATGTGGAAGACTTGACCGACGTCATCGCTGGTTGGACAGATCGGACCTTCAGCCCCACTTTCAACTCTGACACCAACAGGGACGGTCACCAGTACTTCATCCCGGTCGGTGCTGATGTCTATCTGCTGCTCGCCAACAACAAAGCGCTCCCGTATCTGCCCGCTGGCGTAGACATCCAGAACATCACCTGGGAAGAGTACGCAGCATGGTCCAACGCCATCGCGGAAGGCGAAGGGGAAGGCAAGACCGTCATAACGGGTATCCCGATGAAGTCCTGGGTCTACCAGTTCGGCGGTTCGGCGCTCTCCTACGGCGCTGGCTTCCCGGATATCAATTCCCCTGAGGCAGTCAAGGCCTGGGAAATCTGGGCCTCCATGGGCGACGCGTTCATTCCGACGGTACTCAACGTGGATAACTGCGTTGATCCTATGATGCGAGAAGAAGCATGGCTGACCGTGTTCCATTGCGCTCGTGCCGGCCAGGTCTACGCATCGAACGAAACGCAGTTCACGCTGGCGCCAGCTCCCAAGGGCCCCACAGGTATCGGCAGCATAGCAGGCGTCAGCGGCTATGCCATCTTGAAGGGCGCTCCGAACTACGACCTGGCTGTCAGCTTCCTCGAGTATATCACCAGGCCGGATAACCAGGTGAAGATTGCCAAGGGTACCGGTGGGTTCATACCCCCAGTGCAAGAAGCGATCGACTACGTGGGCAACGAAGCCATAGACGAAGTCATCTCCAAGGCCGTCGTGGTGCTCGAGCAGGGCGTCGTCTCTGGCGTACCCGGCTACTTGTACCAGGACTGGGGCGCCGTCAAGCAGGTCTATGACGACATCTTCGTGGACATGATCCTGAACGGCGATGGCACGGTGGATCTGGCTATGTTGGATGCCGCCCAAGCGAAGCTCGATGCTCTGTTGAAGTAGCGACTCACAGTGGGTCGCTGGGCTCTTTGCGGCTCACCAGGCCTCTGGGGCGCAGCAAGCAGCGCCCCTACTCTATAGCAGTGCTGACAGAGCCGGGAAGTCCAAGTGGTTTCCCGGCTCTGTTTCATAGCCAACAGCACGAAAGGAGTTGACCAGTATGGCCAGTATAAGCAGCAACGTGACTGGCAAGGGAGTCTGGAACAAGAAAATGTGGAAGAGAATCGGGGCACAAGCAGTTCCTTACTTATTGGTCATGCCTGTGGTTCTCTACTACGCTGCGTTTTGGTTGCGGCCGGTCATCACCTCGGTTCTTGGCGGCCTCACGGATGCCAGTGGCAATTTCACGCTCCAGAATTTCGCGATGGTTTTCAACGAGCGCAGTTTCATGCCCGCCCTAGGTAACACAGCGATCATTGTTATCTTTTCGGTTACATTGGAGTTCCTGGGCGCTCTGTTCCTCGCTTTATTGATCAACAGGAACTTCGCCGGCTCGGGGCTATTCCTGTTCCTGGCCATGATCCCCATGGCGCTCCCTGCTGCAGCCGCGGGAGCGATGTGGATCACAGGACTGACTGCCCACGGGTGGATCAATAGCCTGTTGCATTATCTGGGTTTCTTGGCAGAAGGCAAGAAGATCTACTGGCTGGCGGGCTCCGATCTCGCCATGCTCGCGCTGATAATCCTGGTGGATGCCTGGCAGGTGATCCCCTCGGTGATGATCATCTTGCTGGCAGGGTTACAGAACATACCAACTGAAATGCAAGAAGCAGGCTACGTCTTCGGAGGACGCTACCTCACGGTCCTCAGACAGATCACGATGCCGCTGCTCAAGCCCACGATTCAGACAGCCGTGATCCTGAGGTTGATCTCAGCGATTCAGATCTGGCTCATCGTGGTGCTTCTGCTCGGATTCTCCAGACTGCCCGTCTTGGTCGAAAGGATCGTTTTCTACTTCAAAGAAGTGAGGGGATTAGAAATCAGCTACGGAATGGCTTCAGGCTACACGATTGTGGTCTCGGCCATCGTGTCTCTAGCAGCCCTGGCCTATCTACAGGTCTCGGGCGCATTCAAACGAGATAGGGAGTAGCTGCCATGACGAAAAAGAAACACCTAAGCATCCGCAAGGCTGCGCAGAAGACGACGTTCTACATCTTCGTAACCAGTGTGGCTGTTGCAATGCTGATACCGGTCTACTTCATCGTTTCACTCTCCTTTCTCTCCTCGAGAGAGGCGTATCGCTATCCCCTGCCCCTGACACCCGCCTTCAGCACTAAGTTCAAGCTTGAACCCGGCAAGCGCGGCTACCTGCTGAGTGTCTACGACAGAGTAGAGAGCGACTATATGACCGTCTTGGATACCCAAGACCTGAAGAAGATGTCCATCTACATGAGAGACCAGTTGGGCACGCCTATGACGGTAGAAGAAATCGAGCCCGAGGCCGCAAAGCTCGAAACCCAGGACACGGTCTATTTCTCCCAAAAAAGAGACGTGCTCGGCAACTATCGGACCTTCTTCAGTGTAGCAGGTTTCGACGCTGTTCCGGCGCTTATCAGAAGCCTTCAGATATGCGCCCTCACCATACTGATCTCCTTATCCATTGGAGGAATGGCGGGCTATGCTTTTGCGAGGTACACCTTCAAAGGACGGAACTTGCTGAAGTTCAGTGTTCTATTCGTGAGGATGTTCCCGGGTGTGGCCATAGCATTACCCATGGTCATTATTCTTGCCAACATAGGGTTCTACGATGAGCCCATCGGACTCGCCTTGGTGTACTCCGTGGGTTCCATCGCCCTGACGGTTTGGATCACGGCCAGTATTTTCATGGGAATCCCCGTCTCTCTGGAAGAAGCATCGCAGGTCTTCGGAGCCACGAAACTCCAGACGTTCCTGCGCATTACACTGCCACTAGCTATGCCCGGACTGGCCGCCGCGGCTATGTATGCGTTCCTGGGGGCCTGGAATGAAACGGTGGCCGCGATCATCCTGACCCAGTTCAAGCCCACGTTCTCTGTCGTGGTGTATCAGACAGTCCTTGGCGCCGTCGGGCAGGTGAACCTTGCTGCGGCGGGCGGGATGGCCATGGCCCTGCCGGCAGTGCTGTTCACGTTTTTCATCCGCAGATACATCAAACAGATGTGGGGCGGGATCACCGTATAAATGAAGGAGGAAGCTATGGCGACCTTGAAACTGAGTAACATCACGAAGCGCTTTGGCAGAAGTATCGTGGCGGTCAACAACATTGACCTGGAAGTGCGTGATGGAGAGTTTCTCGTCCTTCTGGGCCCGTCGGGCTGCGGGAAAACGACCACCCTGAGAATGATTGCCGGTCTCGAAGAGGTCACCCAGGGAACGATTACCATTGACGGAGTTGATGTCACGGATCTGCCGCCCCGCAAGCGGGACGTGAGCATGGTCTTTCAGAACTACGCCGTCTGGCCACACATGACGGTCTATGAGAACATCTCCTACGCCCTGAAGCTGAAAAAGATGGGTCGGGAGACCATTGACGCCACGGTCAAGGAAGTCACGAGAATGACAAAGATCTCTACCTTGCTCGACCGGTATCCGTCACAGCTCTCCGGCGGCCAGCAACAGAGGGTAGCCGTCGCACGCGCAATAGCAGTGAAACCGAAGCTCTTCCTGATGGATGAGCCGCTTTCCAACCTCGATGCGAAGCTGAGAGTCGCGACGAGAACGGAGTTGAAGGCTATTCATGCGATGACCAAGGCCACGACTGTATTCGTAACCCACGACCAGTCCGAAGCTATGAGCATGGCTGACCGCATTGTGATCATGAAAGACGGAGAAATCGTACAAACAGGAACACCCGAGGAAGTGTACGACGAAAGTGTGAATCTGTTTGTAGCCAATTTCATCGGCACTCCTCCCACGAACTTCATGGATGTGGAGCTGACCATTGAGGACGGCTCTCTCCACCTGATCAATTCCCACCTCAACCTGCAACTGACCGCCGAGGACGCTGCACGGCTCAAGGACTACGATAAGAAGACGTTGGTCATTGGAATCAGACCCGAGAACATGCTCCTGGCTAGCGCAGAGGATGCAGCGCTGACAGTACAATGCTTAGTGGCCGAGCCACAAGGCTCACATCAAGTGGTGGCAGTCGAGATGGACGACAGACTGATGAAAATAATCGTCCCCGCTCAACCCAAGATCAGCGCGGGGGAGACGATTCACCTGGCCTTCAAACCAGGATCGATGCGGTTCTTCGATCCAGAAACCGATCTTAGAATCTGACACACAGACACGCCGGAGGGGCAACGTGCTCCATGACACTCGCCGGACCAGCGGCAGAATCCAGCGAGGCATAAGCCTGATCGAGCCGCTCGTTTACCGGCGACGTCAGTCATTGCCTTGTTTTCGCTATCTCAAGCTGGAAAGTCCCCTGGCCGACTCACCGGTTCATCCAGGGGTAGATGATAGGGATTGGGGGTCGATTCCCTGGGGCACCTACTGGTCTGAGTTCAATGCGGACTTCGTCCTGCGCACGAGCTTCCAGGTTCCTTCCGACTGGGGCACCGACTCCCCCGTCGCCTTGCACCTTCCCATTGGCGAGGCGGGCGATTTCAGCCACCCTGAAGCCCTGGCATATATTGACGGCCGGCCCCATGCTGCCTGCGATCGGCATCATCAGGAGATGGCGCTGTCGCCGCGCTTCTGCGACGGGGAGCCCCACCTGTTGGCGCTTCATGGTTGGGCCGGCAGTCTGCGCGACGACGTGCAAGCCAAATTGCTGATGCGTACGTGTGCTGTGGTGCAAATTCATCAGCCCACGCGCGACTTTGTTGCGCTGGCCCGCGTTGCCCTGGGCGTTGCCGATCATCTGAGCGAGAACGATCCTGCGCGCGGCCACCTGTACACCGCCCTGGTTGAGGCCTTTAACGTCCTGGATACTCGTGAGGCGGCGCGCAGGGATGCGCGCGATCCGAACTGCCAGATGCATCACGGGGGGGCGTGCAGGGATGCGCGCGATCCGGACCGCCAGATGCACCACGGGGGGGCGCGCAGGGATGCGCGCGATCCGGACCGCCAGCCAGACCGCGAGGGGGCTCGCAGGGATGCACGCGATCCGGACAGACAGCTGCACCACGGGGGGGCGCGCAGGGATGCGCGCGATCCAGACCGCCAGATGCATCACGAGAGGGCGCGCAGGGATGCGCGCGATCCGGACTGCCAGCCGGACCGCGTGCATCCTTGCACGCCTCCTCCCACGCCCTTCGGCGACCGCTTCTACGCCAGCGTGCCGCTTGCCCACACCATCCTGCGCCAGGGCATCAGCCGGGCAGGCCCTCCACTGGATGTGAGCATCTCCGCCGCAGGTCACGCCCACATCGACGTGGCGTGGCTCTGGACGCTGGGCCAGACCAGACGCAAAGCCGGGCGAACCTTCCACAACGTCGTGCGATTGATGGAGCAATTCCCCCAGTTCCGCTTCAGCCAGAGCCAGCCCCAGTTGTACGACTTCGTACGAGAAGATTATCCCGAGCTTTTCGCGCTCATCAAGCAGCGTGTGCGCGACGGTCGTTGGGAGCCCCTGGGCGGCATGTGGGTGGAGGCCGACTGCAACATCTCGGGGGGCGAATCCCTGGCGCGCCAATTCCTCCTGGGGCGGGCTTTCTTTCGCCGTCACTTTGGGATCGACGCTGAAGCTCCTGTCCTCTGGCTGCCCGACGTGTTCGGATACTCCTGGAACCTTCCTCAACTGATCAAGGAAGCGGGCTTGCGCTATTTCTTCACCATCAAGATAGGCTGGAATCAGTACAACCGCCTGCCTTACGATTCCTTCTGGTGGCAGGGTCTCGACGGAACGCGCGTGCTCACTCATTTCAGCACCACCCGACGGAGCGGCAGCGTTCACGCTAGCACCTACAATGCGGATGCCTCCCCTGAACAGACTATCGAGACCTGGCGCAACTTCCAACAGAAGGATTGGGGTAGACCCGGCACAGCTCCCCCCCTGCTCATGGCCTTCGGCTACGGCGACGGTGGCGGTGGCCCCACGCGAGAGATGCTGGAGAACATCCGAGAGATGGGGGAGTTCCCCTCCACCCCACGCATCGCCTGTAGCACAGTGGGAGAGTTCTTCCAAAAGCTGGAAACCGACGTTGGAGACCGCCTGCCCACGTGGAACGGCGAGCTGTACCTGGAGAATCACCGTGGCACATACACCACCCAAAGCCGCAACAAGCGTGCCAATCGCCAGAGCGAGTTCCTGCTCCATGACGCCGAGTTCCTGGCCGCAATGGCCTCCACGGTCCAGCCTGACTATCGCTACCCCCACCCCGATTTGCACAGGGCCTGGGAGCTAACCTGCCTCAATCAGTTCCACGACATCATCCCTGGCAGCAGCATACACGAGGTCTACGTCGAGTCGCAGCAGCAATACGCTGAGATTAGCAATATTGCCGGCAGAGTCCGGGAGGATGCCCTGACGGCGATTGCCCAGAAACTGGGGTCGGACATCTTGTTGGTGAACCCGACCTCATTCAGTCGCCGCGACCCGGTCCTTTGTGGCCACGACCTGGTTCAGAGTTGTCGCGACCTGGCTCTGGGGACCGGTTCGGACCTCGAGAACCTGACCCTGCAGCACAGCGATGGCGCGCGCGTCCCTGTTCAGCCCGTGGACGGTGGGTTCCTGCTGGATGCTGGCGAGCTGCCGCCCTACACCGTAGTGCCCCTCTTCCTGGTAACCGGCTCCCCCTCGGGGATCCAGCAAGAGCATCCCAACGCGGGCCCGACCGCCACCCCGACTCTACTGGAAAACGGACATCTGCGCGTGGAGCTGGACCCTGCCGGTGAGATTGTTCGTATTTATGACAAGCTGAGTCATCGTGACGTGCTGCCAGCGGGCGGTATTGCCAATCAGTTTCTGGCCTTCGAAGACCGTCCACTCAATCCCGATGCCTGGGATGTGGACATCTTCTACGATGACAAGATGTGGTTGGCCGAGCCCGCGGACTCGGTGCGTGTGGTAGAGAGCGGTCCGTTGCGTGCCACGCTGGAAGTGCGACGGCGCATCCTGAACAGTGAATTCGTTCAGCGCATCTCGTTGACCCACAACAGCGCCCGATTGGATTTCGACACCACTATTCAGTGGCGCGAACGGCACATTCTGCTCAAGGCAGCCTTCCCGGCCGACGTCTTGTCCCCGACAGCGACCTACGAGATCCAGTGGGGCAACGTCCAGCGCCCGACCCATCGTAACACCAGTTGGGACTGGGCCCGCTTCGAGACCTGTGCCCAGAAATGGGTCGATTTGAGCGAAGGCGACTACGGCCTAAGCCTGTTGAACGATTGCAAGTACGGCCACGACATACGTGACAACGTCATTCGCCTGAGCCTGCTGCGCGGCCCGACCAGCCCGGACCCGGAGGCCGACCAGGGCGAGCACCAATTCCGCTACAGCCTGCTCCCTCACGCAGGGAGATGGGACGAGAGGACTGTGGCGGCGGCTTATGCCCTGAATGATCCGCTGATCCTGTGGACTAGTGGAGGATGGAGGACGGAGGATGGAGGACGGAGGACGGAGGATGGAGGACGAAGGATGGAGGGCGGAGGACGGAGGATGGAGGGCGGAGGACGGAGGATGGAGGATGGAGAACGGAGGATGGAGGGCGGAGGACGGAGGATGGAGGGCGGAGGACGGAGGATGGAGGATGGAGAACGGAGGATGGAGGACGAGATTCCTGTATTTCGTCTCTCGTCTTTCGTCAAGGCGGATCTTCCAAGCGTGGTGATCGAAACCATCAAGCAAGCCGAGGATGGCCAGGGAATCATCGTGCGCCTCTACGAGAGCCAGCGCCGTCGGGGCGACCTGACCCTCTCGTACGGCTTCCCGCTGGCGCGTGCCTGGCGCACCAATCTTCTCGAGGAGAACCAGGAGGAGATTGAGTGTGCCGGTGACTGTCTGACAGTGCCCATCAAACCCTATCAGATACTCACCCTGCGGCTTGTGCCGCGCGCCAGGGCGGCCAGGTTCTAGGCATGGAGTATGTTAATCCCGCACGGCAAATCCACAGCGTAAGGCGGCCTGGAAAAAGTTGATGGACTCTCAGTGCTATAGATAGGCTAAAATCACTAAAGTGAATACTACGAACCTGCCCTCCTTCTCACGGCTGGCACTGTTCTAGCCTACTGACAGTGATGAAAGCCCACCGTCATATGCGAGAGGAACTCCAATTCGTGTCATGCAGCCACCCGTATACATCGCATATGACGGTGGGCTGGGATGACTACCCTGTTGCTGGAGACTTCCGAAGTCTGACAGGTCAGCATTTCGACATCCTCATAAGGAGGAAGCATTTTGACTACCAGAGTTAGCGATTCCCGCTTTGCCGTCTATCTCATCCCCCCCTACAGAATCGCCCAGCCTGTGACCGAGATCCACCAGATGCTGCGCAAGCAATTCGGGCTCAGCGCCGGCGGCCGGTTCCAGGTACACGCCACGATGAAGGGGTTTTTCAAGAAAATCGAAGGCCCCCTGGATCCGTTGGTTGAGCGACTGGATGCCGCTTTTGCCGCCCAGCACTCCGTCACGGCACATTTCGGCGGCGTCTTCACCACCGACATCGGCATGGGGCTAGACATCTCCCGCGTGGGGAATAGACCCAACCCAGAAATGATGGCCCTGCGGGAGAGGATAGTGGACGCCGTCTATCCCTTCATCGCTCCTGATTGCGACTTCGTCACAAAGGACCTGGGCGATCCTTTCGAGGCTCACATCACACTGGCCTTCCGTGACATCCCAGCATCGCTGTATAGCGACGTGTTGGCCTACCTGCGCGAGGCCCCAGTGCCAACCGAGCCCTTCACCGCAGACACATTCCATTTCCTGGAGTTCTTCAGCCCGGACTGGGGAGGAAGCTGGTGGCAGTCGCTCTCCTGGCGACTGCTCAAGACCTGGCGCTTGGAACCATAAACCTAGACTTCGGAAGTCTTCGCTCGATTCCGGCACGCTCGAGGTGCACGATAGACTTCCGAAGTCTTAGAAAGGAGACCCGATGAAACTGAAACGATTGTCAGACAAACCCGTATTGCGGCCCAAAGTGGAACACCCCTGGGAAGCCAGCGCCGTCTTCAACTGCGCAGCCATCTACGACAATGGCCTGGTCCACATGATATACAGAGCCACGGACATCGCTTCCAACGGCAAAGAGGGGAAGTACATCAGCAGATTGGGCTACGCCGTTAGCACCGATGGCCTGAACTTCAACCGCCTGGAGCAGCCGATCCTATCCAATGACGTCCA
>JAKLPW010000313.1 GCA_022013675.1 Anaerolineae bacterium
AGACTCTTCGGTTCGTTTCGACAAGCATCATCCTACATCCCTATTCGCGGACGAACCTGCATTGCCTCCGCTAAGTGGTGCGTCTCGGTGTCGTCCGATCCCTCCAGATCAACGAGGGGCCGTGATAGCTTCAGGATGCGGTGATACGACCGAGCGCTCATGCCCAGTTGCTGCATGGCTACACGCAGGAAACTGCGGCCGGCACCGTCAACGCCACAGAACTCCCGCACTTCGGCCACGCCCATGTCCGCTTTGCGTTTGCGGGTCAGGCCGGTCCCCCGGAATCGCCTCTGCTGTGTCTTTCGTGCCGCCTCCCCGTGCTGTCGTGTTGCTTTCGAGGACTCGCCGCGGTAGCCGCCGTATAGTCGGTATCGAAGATGTGGTGGAGATAGCATCTTGTGGGAACCGGTGGAGGTAGACGAATGGACTCTCAGCCCGAGCCATTGCCGTCACCTGCCGCCTGGCGTCTGAGGGCACGAGGACTGCACCAGCTACAGCGCGGACACCCCTCTTCGAGCAGCTCCTGCTCCGGCGCTCTTCTTCCACATCGGGGACAGGTCTCTGTGCCTCTCTCGGCCTGCCGGTCCCTCAGTGTCTGAGCGATCGCAGCTTCCCATCCTTTAAGCGATGCTTCATCGCCGGAGAAGCAGGCTACCCGACTCTTCTGACCATCTGTGTGCAGTACCAGCAGGGCATCCCTTTGTATGAGGGTACTACGCGGATCTCTGCGCTCGACCATGACATGCATCAAGCTGTCGAGGGGGGTCTCGAAAGCCAAGGAGCCATCGAAACCGTGCCACCAACATAGCCTTTTGTCGGTTAGATACAGACGTCCTGCCTTCCAGACCCCGCTCGCATCCCGGTCGGGGGCAGGAAGGGTTATCAGGTGCCACATCCTTTCTGAGTGCGTTATCTCTTCCCCAGGACGAAGGAAGGTGGTCACCGCCTCGTCCTGGGCAGGGAAAGCGGGATCCTTTTCCAGGGTTATCCCTCTTATCTCGAGCCTCTCCTCTATGGCCCGTTTCAATGCTGCGGTATCCACCGCGTGCAACCGGGCCACCTCATCTCCCTCCAACAGAACATGGAGCTCCTGCCGGGCCTTGCCGGTAGAACGGCGCTCCTTTCGAAGCGCCATACCTTTCATACTGGTGTAGGGCGTTTCGAACAGGATCTCAGGGGGCATTTTCCGGAACAAGATCAACCGTTTATTGGTGACGTAGAAGTGGCCTGGCCTCCAGTTGTGATATATGCCCCCGCTGTACCAGTACATCCCGAACATTGAGAGGACGATCTCTTCGTTCTCCAGCAGAAACGGTCTTCCTATCTTTGCCTCTTTCCTGGCGGCCGCTCCTCAACCCTGTCCTTGCGGACCAGACAAGAGAGATTCATCAGCATATGATACCGCAGTGACATTTTGCGTGAATGAATACGGGCACTTGACAGGCGTGCGTTCTTGTGCTATAATATATGCTAGATAAAGTGCTAGATAGTGTGCTAGCACACACGGGAGGCTATGAGGATGCAGTTGGCCAAGAGGAGGATTCGATCCGCTGGCCGCACGAGTGGCAGCGTTGAGATCACCCTGCCCGTCGAGATGCAAGCTTTAGAAGGCATCGAGTGCAATATCGTGCTGAGAGATGGCACCAAGCCGGAAATCATCGTGCAGCCTGACCTCTCTGTGGCCCAAGGCCTCTTCATCGAACTGTGGCGCATGTTGCGTGTGGGGCTAGGGGCCGTCGGCGATGTCGGGGAATTCTCCCTGAGCGATTTCAACGTGGGTCTCTTCCCGCCCCGATACTGGCACGATCGCCCTCCACTCGCCTATGAGGATGCCCTGAACACCCAATCCTACTTCAGCCGGGACGTACCTTCAGAACGGGTCCAACGGAGTGCGGCTCTCCAGCGTCTGATAGCCTTCCTGGCTATAGACGCCGCTCATCGGCTGGGACTGGCGGGACGCTTGGCTGTAGCTTTCGGGGATGCGGCAGGCTATCTGGTGACGGGGATCGACGGCGGACACGGCAGCGAATTCGAGCAAGTAGCCGCTCTTGATGCCTTCGATCAAGGGGATTCGCTGATGGCCGGCCAGATTGCGTCGCTCTCCATAGACAGCGAGTGGCAAGCGGCCCGAGATGGTTTGAAACGCGTATACGATTTATTTGTCCAGTGGCAGGAGAACCTAAGCGAGTATCAGGCAGCTAAGGAAAGATGGTGGCGGCAGAGCGTAAGGGTGGAGGCAGGGACAACTATTTCGACTGTCGAGGCTTACCTCAAGCACGGGACATTCGAATGACAGGGAAGAGTTTGCTCGCGATTAGCCAATATCCAAGAGAAAGGAGGTCGCATGGCTGACAAAGGAAAGAAAGAGAAGAAGGACACCATCGTCGATTTCGGTCTCGGGGGCCTGTTCAAAGGCATTGGCAATGTCATCGACTTAGTGTCCGAGATGGTCGAGGAGGGCGAGGAGGAGGTTGCCCAAACAGGGGAGTTCAAGGTCAAGGGTCTGGGCGACAAGGCCAAGGGTGTCTATGGGTTGCATGTGCGAATGGGACTGGGAGGCATTCCCACGGTCGAGCATTTTGGCAATATCCGTGCTACCGAGGAGGGGCCGGTAGTGGCCGAGGAGCGCGAACCGCTGGTCGATGTATTCGACGAAGGGGATGTGATCCTCGTCGTAGCAGAACTGCCAGGGGTTGAGAAGAGCGATATACACATAGAGGTCAAGGATGATGTCCTCTCCCTGTCAACTGTGGAGGGTAGAAAGTACGCTAAGGAGATTCTACTTCCTTCGCTTGTGGACCCGGCGACGATGGAAACCGCCTATAGGAACGGAGTGCTTGAGGTTCGGCTTGCTAAGCAGCAAGTAGCTAGCAGGTAGCAAGCAGGCTGCCGAATCTTCCAAGGGGGCTAGACTGTGCCAAAAGAAGAGAAAAAGGAGAGACGAGTGGGAATGGGCATCGACCTAGGGCTTGGTGAGCTTTTCAAGGGGCTTGGCAGCGTCATCGATTTGGTCTCCGGCATGGCCGACCTGGTTGACTGGTCGGAGCTCGATGAGGAAACCCTGGCTGAGCTCAGGCGTGCTGGCCAAACGAGGGCCGTCACCCGACCGAGGGGCGTCTATGGCTTCTCGGTGCGAACGACCGGGGGCATCCCCAGGGTGCAGCCCTTTGGCAATATCCGTCCCACCGAGACGGGGCCGATCATCGACGAAGTGCGGGAGCCCCTCATCGACGTCTTCGACGAGAACGATGGGGTATTGGTCATTGCAGAGCTGCCCGGTGTAGAGGAGAAGGACATCCAGACAGAGGTCAAAGGAGACACCCTTGAGTTATCCACTACGACCAAAGGTAGGAGATATGCCATGGAAATCCAGCTTCCCTGCGCAGTTGATGAGGGCAAGGCCGAGTCTACCTACAAGAATGGCGTATTCGAGATCAAGCTGCCCAAGATCGGTGGCGAGTAGTCAGGTATGCGAGTGGCAGGTATGTAGACTTACGGACTTGCGACTTCAGGGAAAGTGAGACTTTGTACGATAGAAGCAGGTTATTGAAACATCTCACAACTCACAAGATCGCTGATACGGAACTCCAAGTGGTCTCTGACCTCGGATCCGAGGTGATATCTTTTATAGGGATAGAGAAGGAGGTTCTGGAAAGATACACGCGGAATCCCAGGTGGCAAAATGGAGTTATCACTTTGTTTGTACTGCAGGACCTTGAACCTTTGATCAGACAACTATCCCAAGTAGCGTCAGCGCCACCTGGCGGCATCGGGGCACTTGGGTATAGACCTATTGTAAACATCTACGATCTCAGAAACCCCTACTCCTGCCGGATTTTCGTAAACCAGGAGGCGATGAAACGAGAGACGTATTGGGATGACTATGAAGCAATCAAAGCTCTGTTGGCCCATGAACACGCCCACCCCCTTGCCGAGTGTGCGACGACCCAATCTTCGAGAAGTCTCAGGGTGGAGCTTTCGTCCAATGGTGCGACGGCCCTATTTGGGGATTCGAACAGATGGCGGAGCAAGATGGATGGCTTGTTGGGTGTCCTGGTTGACAAGCTCTGTTTGTATGCTCCCAGGGAGATACTCGCTAATGATGTCACTATTCAGAGCGGGTTCACTGATGCACTCCTATACTTGGACAAGCAGAACGTGATCAAAGCTGGGGAAGGCATTCAATCCAAAGGGATCTTGAGGCAAAAGCTACAAGAGGAAGTCGAGAGAACCAGCCTTACCGCCTTGGGAGCAGACTTGCTGGTGACCATAGCGGAAATGAAGGGCTACCTCGACCTGGCCTTGGAAACTGCCCCTTTCCATAGGCAGCACAGAACGGCAGAGGCGGGGGAGTTGGAGGAGTTGCTCTTAGAAAAGGTGATCCCTTATCTAGAGCCCGAAGTAGGGCGTGCGTACGAGAGACTAAGAGATGGATATATCCGGCTTCCTACCGACGCCTCCCCGGAAGAGCTGGCACCAGCCGTGGAGTCTCTATTGGATGTATTAGCTACAGCCTTGAGGGATAAGGGCTGTGAACTGGCATACGAGATAGTGGTAGTCCCAAAATGAAGCGCAGAGGGAGAATGGCCTTGAATAGCAGTAATAACGAAACGAAATCTCTATCCTTGAGGGTTGCTGAGGCGCGTACGAAGGACGTCGGCCGGGGCATTGCTCGGATGGACCCCCAGGATATCGAGAGGATCGGCGCGACTATCGGAGACATTGTTGAGATCGCCGGCAAGAGGAAGACGGTGGCCAAGTTAATGCCAGCTTACTTGGCCGACCGGGGAAAGGGCATCATCCAAATCGATGGCATAGTGCGGGAGAATGCCCAGGTGGGCCTGGATGACAAGGTCCCTATCCAGAAGGCCGCGTATGAAACCGCCAGGATAGTGGAGCTGGTTACCTTAGGCCCGGGGAAGTCCCTGCCCCGGGGATCGGACAGCCACTACATCTGTCGCTTGCTGGAGGGGTTGGTGATGACCGAAGGTGATCGGGTACGCGCCAACCTTTTTGGCACTAGGGCTGTGGACTTCAGGGTGACCGAGACCGTCCCTAAGGGCATAGTCATCGTGGGTCGCCCTACCAACATCAAGGTCAAAGGGGAGCGGGTGGAGGAGCGCCGGGGACCGAGGGTCTCCTACGAGGACATTGGCGGGCTACACAAGGAGATCGAGCGCATCCGCGAAATGATAGAATTGCCCCTAAGGTACCCCGAGGTCTTCGACCGGCTGGGAATCGAGGCCCCAAAAGGGGTCCTGCTCCACGGCCCCCCGGGCTGTGGCAAGACACTCATTGCCCGCGCCGTGGCCAACGAAACGTGGGCTAAATTCTTCCACGTCAGCGGACCCGAGGTGATTCACAAGTATTATGGTGAATCGGAAGCGCATCTCAGGGCCATCTTCGATGAGGCCAGCAAACAAGCACCCTCCATTGTCTTCGTGGATGAGATCGATGCCATCGCCCCCAAGCGGGAGGAGGTGCAGGGCGAGGTGGAGAAGCGCGTCGTTGCTCAACTCCTGGCCCTGATGGATGGGCTGAAGTCGCGGGGCAATATAATTGTCATCGGCGCCACCAACATCCCGAATGTCCTCGACCCTGCTCTGCGTCGACCCGGCCGCTTTGACCGCGAGATCGCCATCAGCATCCCCGATAAGAACGGCCGGTTGGAGATCCTGCAGATACACACCAGGGGCATGCCCCTCGCCGACGATGTCGACCTGGAGAGGTTGGCGGCAATCACCCATGGCTTTGTGGGAGCCGATCTGGAGGCTCTCTGCCGCGAGGCGGCCATGATCACCCTGCGTAAGATCATGCCCGACATTGACTTCGCCAAGGCTCACATCCCCTACGAACAGTTGCTGGAGCTAGAGGTAACCATGGACGGCTTCATGGTGGCCCTGACTGAAGTCGAGCCCTCGGCCATCCGCGAGGTCTTCACCGAGGTGCCCGATGTCAAGTGGGAAGACGTGGGCGGGCTGGATGAGGCAAAGCGGACGCTGATGGAGACTGTTGAGTGGCCGCTCAAGTATGGCGAGCTTTTCGAGCACGCCAAGACAAAGCCGCCCAAGGGGATACTCCTGAGTGGCCCGCCGGGCACGGGCAAGACCCTGCTGGCCAAGGCCGTGGCCAGCGAAAGCGAGGTCAACTTCATCTCCATCAAGGGGCCTGCTTTGATGTCCAAGTATGTCGGGGAATCGGAGAAAGGGGTGCGCGAGGTCTTCAAGAAGGCCCGGCAAGCGAGCCCGTGCATTATCTTCTTTGACGAGATAGACGCCCTGGCCCCGGTGCGAAGCTTGGGCGACAACACCAACGTGAGTCAGCGGGTGGTCAGCCAGTTCCTGACGGAGATGGATGGCATCGAGGAGTTGAAAGGAGTGACGGTCCTGGCCGCCACCAATCGATTGGATATAGTGGATACAGCCCTGCTGCGGCCTGGCCGGTTCGATTCTATCCTTGATCTGCCGGCCCCTGACCGAGAGGCCAGGTTGGCTATCTTCCGGATTCACACCAAAAGCAAGCCGCTGGCTCAAGATGTGGACCTGGCCACTCTGGCCGATTCGAGTGATGGCCTGGTGGGGGCCGACATCGAGGCTATCTGTCGAGAAGCATCCATGTTGGCCATCCGCGAGTTCTTGGAGGCTCACAGCGACGTTGGGGATTACAGCCAGTTCCAAATCCCGATGCGACATTTTCATCAGGCCTTGCAGAAAGTTGCCAGTAGAGGAAATGTAGTGTAATATAGCAATTGCGGTGTCCTTGTCCACAGCGTATCATAGTATACTGATCCTACCTCTAGGCCGGTGGCGCGGCAATCATCACCCATAGGGCTCGCCGGGCTCAGAGTGGAGGCAAGGCTTTGTATCTAGGCTTGGCCATCCTACTTCTAGGCCGGTGGCGCGGCAAGTGGGACCAAGGCGATGCCTCAAGTCCGGCGAGCCCTACCAAACCGACAACCCCGCCTTTCCGGCGGGGCTGTTAGTCTGTGACAAGCTTTGCCCTCATGGAGTGACGTATGGCTTCTTCAATTCCTCGACACGCCCCATGGCCTGAGTTAGTTTAGCCTCCAGGTCGGGATCTCGAGACTTCGCCTGCTGAAGCTCTTCGAGCACCTTCCGCAACCGCTCGATTACCTTAGAGAAGGTACTCGCATACTTCTCTCTCACCTCGGCTGTTTTCCCTTCAAGCCGAGCAATCTCGAGGAATGCCGTCGGCGTAACCAACTCGGCCCTCTTGGTAAGCGAGTCCACCTGGCTCATCAACACGGAAACCATCTCCTCGAACGGCTTCTCGTCAATGAGCCATCACATCCCTGGCGAACCCAATTGCTCGGCGATCGTGCCCACTTTGAGCACCAAAGCCGCCGTTTTCTTACGCAGCGCTGAGAAACGATGGCAGTACTGACAATCTGTATCCTGCTCATCGTACTCATCGCAATCCAAGAGCTCCTGCACCGCGTTGATCAGTTCCAAAGCTGCGGTTGCCTTCTCGGCGATGGTCCTGGCTGCGTTGGTTTGCTCGGTCAGCCTGACGCAGATGCTCTCCTGGGCTTGAAACCGGGGACAGTTTATGCCCACTTGCTCGGCGGTCATATCCTTTCCTTGCCTTCCTCACATTGTGTCGCGACATTGTGTCGCGACATTGTGTCGCGCTGTCAGGGGAACTCAATCTCTTCTGCTCTTGAGCTTCTTCTCCTTTGCCAGCCTATCGAGAAAGAAGATGGCGCTGTCAGGCGAGATGCTCAGACGCTCGGCGATTTCCTGCGGTGCAGTTGTGTCGTTCTCCCGAATGAACTCAAGGACAGCTTGCTCTATCCTGTTCACCCACTGATCGAAGAGCACCCTCACCTCAGGTGTGCCGTAGAGAGCTAGCTCCTTGGAAATGAGCATCCATAGCCGGCCGTTTTCCTCTATCACCGGAGTTGCTCCTCGCCCAAGAACAACCTCGGCTTCGCAAGCAGTGACGGTCTTTATCTTCATACATGTTGGCATCCGCTCGCCTGAGAGCCTCCAGCAAGGTGGCGCCATTCTCCGTGGATGCGTATCCGATGGCGAGGTCCAGGGTCAGGTTAGAGTCTGTGCTAGACAGGTGCCACTGTCTCTCCGCCTCTCTGATGCGGTCTACAAGGCATGAAGCCCCCTCCTCCGCAGTCTCGGACGATAGGACGACGAACTCGTCCCCACCGTACCTGGCCACCACGTCCGAGGCTCGACATGTGTTTCGAAGCAGCATGGCGGTCTCCGTAATGGTCATATCCCCCTCGGCATGGCCGAAATGGTCATTGATGTACTTGAGGTTATTGATGTCAACCATCACCACGGTCACCGGGTGCCCGTATCTTTGGGATCTGGCTTCCTCCGTGGCCAGTATCTCCTCAAGATGCCGGCGGTTATGAAGGCCGGTAAGCCCATCGGTGATGGACAGCTTCTCCAGTTCCTCATTCTTTCGCCTCAGCTCCGCCAGCAGACGTCTATTCTCCTGAACAAGCCGTTGGTTCTCGAGAGCCTTCTCCACGGCGGCCGCCAACTCTCTGAGGTCAAAAGGCTTGGTGAGGTAACAGAAGGCACCCTTATTTAGTGCTCTGACGGCGGTTTCCAGACTGGCAAAGGCTGTCATGAATATGAATGCAGTGTCATGGGCGGTCTCTCCCGCAAAGTCCAGGAGTTCGATGCCGCTCTTGTCTGGCAATCTTATGTCGGCGATGACCAGGTCATAGACGTCACTTCTGAGCCTCTCCGACGCCTGACATCCCGTCGTAGCAATCTCTGTCCGATAGCCTTTTCCTCGAAAAAAGTAGGCAAGAGTCTCACACATGTCTTTCTCGTCATCGACTACTAGCAGCCTGGCCTCTTCAGACATCCTGATCAGCCCCTACTCCCTCTTCGCCCGCTCGATGGCCGCCAGTTGTCTCCGCCACTCCTCCTGACCTTCCCTATTCTCGGCGGCGTAGTCTGCCAACTGGCTCCCGACCTCTGTCCTGAGTTCGTCGAGCTCCTCTCGTCGTATGGCGTGCGCTTCGTCAAGTTCGGCTATGAGCTGGCGGATCTCCGCGTGGCGAGTAGCATGATCGGCCTGGATGCGGAATATGAGCTGGCGCATCTCGGCTCTGTTTCGAGCCAGGTGGGCCGCCTGGAGCTGAGCCACGAGTTCGGCTAGTTCGCGGTTTCCAAGGTCAGCCGCAGCCTCGGCAAGCGTTCTCAGATGTCTGGGTTTCAGCATGAGCTTCACTCCCTTCTACTCTCCCGGTCCACCAGACAGCTTCGCCCAGACCAGGTCGTAGTGGCGCTGCCATCTCTTCACCTTTACAGAACTGAAAGACAAGCCCTCCAGAACCCCCTCTATCTGATCCCTGCGGTAGGCTCGGCCGGGCAGCAGAATCGCCTCCCGGTCCACCCGATTGCTGACCAAAAGGACCCCACCCGACCGCAAGACTCTGGCCATCTCCTGCAAAGCCTCCTCAGGCCTTGGGAAGAGTTCCAGACCCTCCAGGCAGGTCACCGCATCGCAGGTGGCGTCGGCCACGGGCAAGGCCAGGGCGTTCGCCCGGATCAGACTGATTGCATCAGAGAGCGCTCTAGTCTTCTCCTGCGCCTCTCGAAGCATATTCGTCGAGAGGTCCAGCCCGATGATGTGGCCGGCAAAGCCAGCCCCGCTGGCAATGTCCAGCGGGAGCCGCCCCGTGCCCGTCGCCACATCCAGAATCAGAGGGTGAGCGACCTTCGAGAGAGCCCGTTCCAAAGGCAAAGCCACGTGCCACCTATCGCTGAGGCTATCGAGCCTCTTCACCCGATCGTAGGCACTGGCGGCGCGGTCGTAGAGAAAGGTCACCACCGTGCTCCCCAGGTACGTTCCCTCGCCGAAGATAAAGAGCCAGAACAGAAAAGCCAGCAGGATCGGAATCGCGAGCACTAACAAGCGAAACACCGTCCAAACCTCGGGTCAGGCGGGATAGTAGATCTCATCTTTCTCCTTGATCTTGTGCGCTTCGACCAGGTTTCTCAGCGTCCTTTCGGCCTCGCTCTTCGATAGGTCAAAGACGACTTGCACATCCACAGGCCCCACGCCCGGGGAATTGGTGATGTAGGCTGATACTCTGTCTGCTAACGAAAGGGGACGAGCCGTCTCCGCCGACCTTCGGGGCGTGGCTGCCTCCGACACCCTGGGCCTCTCCTTGTCCACCACTCCCCGGCCTGAACAGAGGGTGCAGGGAAGGCGGAATTCGTCCCCAGGCTGAATGCCTGTCCCCTGGCACTGCGAGCAGCTCACGGTCGGCCTTCTGACCGTTATTACCCCTCTACCCTTACAGGCACTGCAGGTCAGCCTGCGGCCAGCTTGCTTGCCGGTTCCGCCGCAACTGGCACAGACAACGTGGGGCGTCATCACGCGATTGTATCCCTTCCCGCCACAAACCGAGCAGTTCGACTCAGGACCTGGAAGACCGAAGGGGTCAACCCCACGCCCTCCGCAATAGGCGCATCTGACCTCCACCATCTCCCTTGGCTCTCCAGAAGGGTGCTTGAACCTGGGTGTGCTATAGACCATCTCTCATACCTCTTCGAAATCGAACTCTATCACGGCCAAGGGGGCGGCTCTGCTGTCTCACGCCCCCGCGTGACGTATTCCGTCACATCACGGGTTCTATCTAGTGGAATCAAGCCCACGGCCTCGGCATACTTGAGGTAGGTATCAACTGAAACGACCGCCGCTCTTGCCTCCAGGACAAGGATTTCAAGGCCTAACAGGCTGAATAGCACATTGCGGGTCGCGATTACCAGCCCCCTGTCCACAACGCGGTCCATGACCTCTTGAAGGCTATAGGATGCAGGCACCTTTTGCACGCCCATAGGCCCTTACCTCCCCTTCTTGGCTTTGCCCCCGATGGCCGCTATATTGGCCGCGAAGGTATAGGGGGGCCAGGGTCCCGTGAACCGAACCTCCACCCCGTCTTCTTCTCCAATCTCCGCCAGTGTCTCCCCTAAGGCCCTTACATTGCCCCTTTTCACCAGCAAGGATGAGTTCATGATCATCTGTCTGTTTTCTTCCCGCTTGATCTTGCTCACCTCAATGTCTTCGGCATGAACTCTCAGTCGCCTGTAGTAGCTCCTGTAATCTCTATCGGCCTTCGCCGCCATCTCCTTCTTCACCGCATCCTCTATGCTGTGCTGATAGAAGTAGGCCGCGCCCCTGGACTTAGTGGCCAGCTCGGCCATCAGTTTCGTGATCTCTTCGTTCTCCTCGGCGATCTGCCGCGTGATGACTTCAGGGTCCCAGAAGATCTGGACCCCCAGCTCGACCTTGTCCCTGAACTCATCCAATTTCATATTGAAAGTCTCATGCTCATCTTCCAGCCACTTGCGGACGTTGTCGCCGGCGCTCCTCTCCCCATCGGTCCTCACTATGACGTCGAAGCTCATGGGAAGGATCGAGCCAGCCTCCTCCCAGGCAGCATCCACCACACTGCCGTGGGTGGCCACCATCTCCTTCACCTTCCCCTCGTCGCCCATGTAAGCTTCGGCAGGGCAGTCGTGGACGACGGCGCTGATGTCCTCACAAGATATGGTGTAGACCGTATTGCCCTCGATTCCAATTGGGCCGAAGTTGTCTTTGTCTATGTGGGGGATCACGGCATAGACGTATCGGGCCTGCGGACCTTTCTCCTCTGGGCTTGCTGCCCGCATCTTTCTGTCACTCCTTTCAAATTGGACCTGCGGAGTAAGGGCTCTGGCCGGGATGCTGATGACTACAGACCACCGCCTAAGCTAAGGGCTCAACCTGCGGGGCCTTCTCGAATCTAGCCTGAAAGATGCTGTTATGATACCTGGTGGTGAAGTGCGCGGCATCAACCGCGGATGGGAGGGTTACCTCTTCACAACACCTGTGCTCTGGGGTATCGGCCTCCACGATCACCTTATCCCTTTCTACTTTCACCTGGATGTCTTCCTCCCGAACGCCGGCCAGTTCCATAATGACCATGACATGGTCTCCTTCGTCGAAGACATCCACCAGCTTTCCTTCCTGGCCCGGCCGCCTTTCCGCCTCTTTGCCCAGCCACCAGCTATACAGGACGTTCTCCCCGGTATCGTAATCTATCCTGGATCGCTCAAAGACCAGCAATGGTCGGCCCATCATCTTGCGGGCTCCCGGATTGATCACCTCTTTGATGCGGGTTAGCACGTTCATGTGAGACGATTCGCCTAACAGTTCTCGTAGCTCCTCGATCTTTGCATGCCTGTTCTCCCACAGGTACCAGATGATCTCCCCGCTGGCCGGGTCCAGGGCCTGAGCGACCTTGGCTACGTGTTCATCTTCGATCCTCTCAGGGCCGTCCCCATGGGCCTCGGCCAGTATCTCCTTCACCCGATCCCGGCGTGCCTGGGCGATGTCGCGCGCCCTTGAGGGCGCTACGCCTTCGACATCCCGGATCGGGGCTTCGACACGGATGCTCGCCAATTCGCTATCCCGAGCGCGGTCAAGCCGCGCCCTGATTGCCTCCCTACTCTCGCCAAAGGCCAAATTGCTCTGGGCACCATACCGGCGTGGCCTGCCGAGGTCTCCCTTCTGCGATGTGCCACGCCGAGCCCCACTTCCTTCTTCAGCCTCGAGTTCGGCCAGCAGGTCTCCAAGTCGGACATGGTTACAGTGCGCTTGAGCAACATCCCTCGCCTTTTCACTGCCCTCGAGCGGTTGACTACGGTCGGGGTGGGCTCGAGGGGGAGTCTTCCTTTGCCCGGTATGGATCTCGTCCAATATCTCGCGCACACGATCCCGGCGTGCCTGAGCAACATGGCGCTCCGTCAGCACGCCCTGCACCTTTGGCTCTATCCCCCTTTCCGCAAGGAGTTCGGCGATCCTTTCGTACCACGAACCCAAGTGAGCCGTGATGATGGTGGCCTCCCGAAGCCGGCCGCTGCCCCCATCTCGATAGGAGAGGGACATGCAGGTTTTGGTGGCCAGGATGAAGGGCCTCTTCCGAAAGCCCACGGCGGTGATGTTCTCAAGTGGGACATCGAGGATCATCCTTTTCACCTGGCGAAAGAGCAGCCTCTTATCCGTGAGATAGAGATGTCCGAGTTTCCAGGAGCGCCTTGAGAGATAGGCACCTTGTTGGTACCGGATGATTCGCTCGCCTTCGCCTAGTGGAAGTTCCGGCGCTCTGCCCACTATCACCTTACCACCTGCTTGTCATACTCCTCCGCCCAGCGGTCGGGGTTCAGCATCTTATCCAGGACCTCATCCACGATGTCGTCCAGACCATCCCTTACCTGCTGAACGGTGTCGGTTATGCCATGTTCCTGCTTGATTTGATCAAGAGCTACGTCGAGATCCATCAAGGCTTTTCCTAGTCTTTCTATCTCATCCTCAGTGAGGCTCCCTCCATCCACCCGCTTGAAGGCCTGCAAACGAAGTGCATCTCTGATTATCTCCACCAGGGAGATGACCAATCCCAAAATGCCTTGTTTGAAATTGTCTTCATCGAGGTCAATTATGCCAGTCATCTTGCCTCTCCAACCTCCCGAAGTTCCCGAACCTTGCGGAGGTTTCGCTTTCTATTCCGCCGGTACGAGTTTGGCTTTCAGCCCCTTCTTCCTCAATCGGGGGCTGACCCAGTCGCAACAAGGACATCCCTCCCCCAGGAGTTGCTTGACCGGGGCCGGGCGTCCGCACCCAGGGCAGGTCTCCGTCTTCGTGGCGATGCTGCCCAGAGCCCTGGCCCACTCGGCTACTTCCTCGCCGGCGAAGAGCGCTGTCCTGAGCCCGTCTGCCCTGAGCGTAGTCGAAGGGTCGAAGGGGACCTCGAGCGGGTCGTGGCCATTGCTGCAGGAGACGACGAGGATGGGCCGCTCCCTGATGATTCCTCCCAGGTCCCTCGTCTCTACCCTGACTCCCATTATCCGGGCGAAGGGGACCTCGAATAGCGCCTTGCGATCCTCATTGCACCACCAAAACAGGCGTTTGCTGGTCAGATACAGCCGGCCTGGCCTCCAGGTCTCCCCGATGATGCCAGCAGGGGGAGCCTTGTACCACATCTTCGCATCCGCGCTTATCCTCTCGCCTTCGCCGAGGAGCCTGTCTATCTCTTCGTCGAGCACAGGGATGAAGGGGTTCTTCTCCAGGGGAAGCCCCAGAGCCGCCATCCTCTCCTCGATAGCCTCTTTGAGTTGCCATGGCTTCTCGGCGTAAAGATAGGTCGGAAGGTCGGGGTCGTGCATAAGATAAACCATGTCCCTCTCGACGCCGGTGAAGTGGGTCTCTCTTCTGATGGCCAAACCCGTTATACTCTCGAAGCTGGTCTCGATCAACACCTCGGCCGGTTCAGTGCGAAACAAGAGCAACCTTTTGTTGGTGAGATAGAAATGCCCCGGCCGCCAGGCGCGGTAGATGCCCTTGCTGTACCAATGGGATCCGTACATACGCAGGAGGACCTGCTCGTCGGCGAGCAAGGGCGGTTCCCTCCTCCTTGCGTGCTTCCGTTCCCACTCGCGGGTTTGCTCGTCCCAGTCGCGCATCACCCCGTACTTGAGCATGGTCTCCATGCCCGCCAGCGCCGCCCTCAGGTTGATCCCGATCAAGGGGATGCCAGCCACCGAGATGATGATGTCGGCGTTGAGCACCAGACCCTTTTCCAGGACCCTGTCCAGCAGGTCTACCAGGGTAGCCTTTGTTTCCCTTTGTGGCAGGAGAACGCTCTTTGCTTCCATAGCCTCACTTCTTTACAGGGACGGGCACGACTCCCTTACCCAGGCAATTGGCACAGGACATCCACTTGCCAGGAATACGCCCGTTTCCTCCGCAAGCGGTGCACGTCATGTAGGGCGTTCTGATCAGTACCCATTTCCTGCCGCCGCAAACGCCGCATTTAGCTCTGGAGGATGGATGTCCAAAGGGATAGATGCCCCGCCCCCGGCAAAAGGGGCATGTCACCTTCACCATCTCGCCCGGTCTTGCGCCATGGCCTTCTCTCTCATCCATCGCTTACACCGCTGCACGGTCGTAGAGCATCAGAACCTCGAGAATCCGGCTCCTATCCATGATCAAGCAGGATAGTAGAGCTCGTCCTTCTTCTTGATTTTGCCCGCTTTCACCAGGATTTGCAGTGCCTTCTTGGCCTTGCTCTGCGATAGGTCCAGGAGGGCCTCCACGTCCTCGACCCTCACACCCGGGAAGTTGGCAATATAGGCCGAGGCCCTCTCTTCTGCTGAGACAACTTGAGGCGGTCTGAGCAGCGTACGTGCTCTGGCTCGGCCTTTCATGGCCGTCCCTGGAGACGTCGGTGTCGCCGCCCGTACTGATGTTATCCTTGACGGACCAGCATCTCTCACGGCGGTCCCCGATGGGGTGGGCATCAAGCTTCGCACCGGTAGCCCCAGCCTGCCAACAGGCTCCCTGACCGTTGTCACGCCTTTGCCCTTGCAGGCGCTGCAGGTCAGCCTGCGGCCGGGCTGCTTGCCCGTCCCCCCACAATCGGGACAGGGCACGTAGGGGGCCATCACGCGATTCAATCCCTTGCCGCCACAGACGGAGCATATCGAAGTGGGGCTTGGGCAGCCAAAGGGGTCCGTGCCACGCCCCCAGCAATAGCCGCACTTCACATCCACCATTTGCCCAGGCTCTGCCGCTTGCCTGCGAGGAATCCCTGGCCCGGCCAATTGGGTAGGCGGTTCCATGACCTTTTCGCCCTGAGCTCCTCCCTGATCAGATGGCTGGATGAGACCCCTGTTCGTCAGTTCGTTCATGCCCTTTGGTGTGATCCTGCACAGTCCTGAGTTGGCCATATCAATGTAGTCGGCCTTGCCCAGTCCGGTGCAAATACTACGTGCGTAGTCGGTCGATATGCTCATCGCCTGGGCTACTGTGGCGGAGCCGACCTGCCCCCCGTACCTGTGGACTATCTTCAGGGCCTCCAACTCGCGATTGCTCACTGGCATTCTCTTCGCCTCCTTCTACAATGGTTTCTGTTAGCTTGATTCTGAGGACCTATTTCCTACAATGGGCTCCACACTTCTCTCTAGTGGGGAGTTTCCTCTCGGAAGCTCTGAAAGGTCAAGCATCCTGCCCTTTCGCATGGCTTACAACCTCGAGAAGCCTACCCACAAACTGCTTCGCCTCGGAACTGAGCCCATCGAGTACCTTGGGGGTGGGTGAGCCAAGCGAAGCAGATGGAGTAGGGTAGTAGACCCCACTTTCCTTGCGGAGCTTGCCACTCTTCGTCAAACTCCGCAGCGCCCCATCAACCTCGCTCTCGGACAGGCCGAAGATCGTCTCAATGTCCTCGGGCTTCACCCCAGGGTAGATTATGATGTAGCCCAGCATCTTCTCCTCAAACACAAGGGGGTCACGCGAAATGGGACTACGCTGAGCAGGCGTTTGCTCTTGGGTGACCTCGGATTTGGCGCTCTCAAGTGCGGGCAGAGCATTCTTCGCCGCTCCGAATGTTCGCGATCCCGCGGGCGCTGCTCTGGTATCCAGATACGCTACTCCTGTCCCGTCACAAAGCGCGCAAAGGGGCCGTGCTGCTATCCCCCTACGAGGTGGCGGCAACCCCTTCCTCCTTCTTTCCCTGAGAGCCGTAAGGGACAATCCTTCCCCCGGCTCCAGGCCACTTCCTCCACAGCGCGGGCAGGCGTTCGCCTTCCTTTGGACGTGTATCCATCCCTTTCCTTTGCACTTGCTGCAGGTCAGCGCCATCCCGCGGACCTGCCCTGTCCCCCCGCACAGATCACATTTCTCGTAGGGTGCTCTAACGCGTACCTTTCCCTTTCCCCAACAGACGGGGCATTTGGCGGAGCGGGGAAGAGAGCCTTGCCCACCGCAACAGCCGCAATCCACTTCCACCATGTCCGGCAGCTCAGCGGGCTCGCCGTGCCCGAACTCGGCCCGTAACTGGGCCAGGTATTCCCTGGTCTCTTGCCTGCGAGCAGCGTTTTCCCCTGCCCATCGAGACCTGGATTCGGAGAGATCGTTCCTCAACCCGGCCATGAGTTCCCTGGCCTCCGCCTTCCAGGGGGGAACAGACTCGTCGCTGCCTGGCCCCACGCCGAGCCGCTCCAGAGTCCGGATCGCGAATCCTTTCCCTTCCCTCATGGTCAAACATCTCCCTTCTGGCCAGGATCAGCCGATAGCTCTTTCATAGGTCGCTCTTCCAGCAGCCTCTCTTGCTCTTCCGACCCAGCCCGCGCCCTCTCTTCTCTCGTCGTGCCATAGTCTGATTCCAGCGCGATTGGCTTCAACCCACAGACGTAGCAGCCCCTCGCCATCAACTGTTTGGTCACATTCATGGTTCCGCAGCGGGTGCACCTGGTCCGATATGGCCGCTTCCTCTTCTGAGCCCCCGATTTGATGGTTTCATCGCAGTGCTTCCAGCCGCAGAGGTAGCAACCCCTCTCCTCGAGTTCCTTCTTCATCACCAGGCCGCCGCACTGAGGACATCTCACCCTCAAGTTCCGCGCGTCCTTCGTCGCGTCCTGGGCAAAGTCCCTGATGCTCCGCAGGATTCCCTCCGCCATCGGGGCAATGATCACCTCAGTCCTCCGTTGGCTTTTCCTCGTCTATGGGGCTCCACCCACAGACATAGCAGCCCTTCTCTCTCAGCTCTTTGGTCACCACTGTGGCCCCGCAGTTGGGGCATTTCGTCCTGTAGGTTTTCCTCGGTTCTCTCTTCTCCTTCTGGCGTTTCGCGATTCTGGCTATCTCCTCTCCGGGCGTGCCGCAGAGGTAACAGCCTCCCCTCTCCCTGGCCATCCTCTTCTCCACATAGCCGCGACAGTAGAGGCACTGCACATAGCTGGGGTCCGTTCTCTTTTCGTCGTCGTCCCTGGCAGCTCCCGAGATCATGTCCATCATGATCCAGAAGGGTTCCATGAACAGCATGTTCGTCTCATCCTTTCCCGATCGCAGACCACAGACGGAAGTTGGAAAATGGATGGCGGAAGGTGGAAGATGGAAAGTGGATGGCGGAAGGTGGAAGATGGAAATCAGACCTCCATTCTCCATTCTCCATTCTCCATTCTCCGACCTCCACTAGACGGCCTCTACGGCTATGGTCTCGGCACGGGCGCTCAGCCAGCCACACCATGGGCAGGCAACGTTGAGCAATTCATCAGAGGGCACCCTCTTGCCGCATTGGGGGCAGGTCTCTCTTACAACCTGGGCTTCGGCCCAGGCTGCAGTCTCGATGTTGGTCCCCGAGGGAAACTCCAGACCGTATCTCGCCGCGGTCTCGAAGGAGGCCAGGGCCGCCCTTATCTTGATGCCCAGCAGCTCCACGCCTACCACAGAGACCGTGATGTCGGCGTTGATCACCAGCCCCTTGTCGAGGATGGCGTCTATCACGTCCACCAGGGTGCCTGTTCCATTCCTTGATGGTTCTGCATATTGTCTGGCCAATTCTGTCTCCTCTCGTTACCCCGCCGAAAGCTTATACTCTGGACTGGCCCAGCAGACTTCGGCGAGAGTTCGGCGTGAGCCCTCGGCCCAACGCCCAGTCGAGTTGTGGCCCGTTTCATGTCGCGGCGTAGCGGCAGGCGCTTTTGCCAGCCCCACCTTCCCACGCGGGCGACGAACCTGACCCCTGGGCGGTGTCGTCGGGCCAGGGCCACCCAAAGGGCCATCTACCATCAGTCATCGGTCAGGCCATCAAAGGGTCTGGAGACTAGACCGTTTCCGCCTCGCGTTCCTCTTCGGCCTTCTTCTGCGCGTGGATATCGCCCAGTATCTCCTTGACCCTCGCTCGCCGCGCTTCCTGGATATTCTCGTGCCTCTGAGGCGTATAGAGCATCTCCAAGAGCCCATAGAGATGCTTCGCCCGGTAGGTTTGGCCGTCGCTCTCGAAGAGATAGGCCAGATCCAGCATCCTCTCTCTGGCCTCCCCTTCCTCACCGGTACCAGGGTAGTGCTCAATGATCTGCCGGTAGCCATCAATGGCCTCGCTGTAGTGCTTGTCTTCTTCCTGCGCAACACACTGCCTCAGAATTGCGCCTCTGCGGGCGGCCTCGATCTGTTCCAGAACCGTTTTCCTCGTCTCTTCTGCTTGAGCCATCTTCGAATCCCTCCTTTTTGGCTTATGGCTTATGGCTTATGGCCTATGGCTTATGGCTTATGGCCTATGGCTTATGGCCTATGGCTTATAGCTGATGCTCCACCATACGCCATCTGCCATACGCCATCTGCCATCTGCCATACGCCATCTGCCATACGCTATGTGCTAACTCTTAATGCAAGGTGCGGCGGAGGGCATTGATGCTTTTGCCCAGGATTTCCCCTTCGTTGTACAGCTCTTTTTGCTTATCCTCGGCAATGTAGCCCCTGTCCAGCGCCAAAAAAGACCCCGCAACAACCTCAAAGGTAGAGCCCACTGCAATCTCCAGATAGTAATCGAAAGCTTTGTTTGTCCTCTTGGCCGAACCCTCAGCGATGTTCAGGCTGATAGAGTTCACAGCTCGGTTGAGCTGCGAGGCAAGGCCGTAATCCTCTTTGCGCGGAAACTTTGCCGTTGCCGCGTAGACCTTCGTAGCATACGCCCGCGCCATATGCCAGATATCAAGACCTTCGAATCTGAAAGGCAAATAGCCCGCTCCCTTCGGTCGCTCAATAGCTTATGGCTTGCCATACACCGTGAGCCATATGCTATAAGCCATATGCCATACGCCATATGCCATACGCCATCCGCGACTAGCTAATCTCGATACAGACTCTTCCCGAATTCGA
>JAKLPW010000314.1 GCA_022013675.1 Anaerolineae bacterium
GGAGGTAAACGCCCTGCGCTCCGAGCTGCTTGAGCGTATGGCTGTCGGCCACTTGGACCCGGATGCTTCGGGGTCGAAGCAGTCCGTTCTGGCCTACCTGGACACCGCCGGACGTATGGGTGCTTTGGAGGGTCACATTGAGCGCACGATCATCCTGAGCACCAACCGAGCGGCGGCCTATACAAGCGTTGCCTCGCTGCAAGAGGAAGTGGAAGGGCTGCGGGCTGCGCAGGAAGAGAAGCGCCCTTCGGTGGAACGGATCCTCGAGAAACAGGTGACCCAGGTGCTTGCCGAGGCGGAACTCGGCTGGCTGGGGCTGGCACTACCGCCGTTAGCTTTCCAGTTCACTGAGCCTCCATATAATCTTATTCTTTCCCCCCGGGACGAGATCAGGCAGCGTATGAGTATGACCTTGATCCCCAGCCTATCCTTGGAGACGCGCGAAGCCCTGGAAACAACTCTGGAGGGCGAACTTCTGAATACCAGCGCGCTGATAGATGGTATTGGCGGCTTCTCTACCTGGCCCACCATGGTCATCGATCGGGCCAGCCTCCCGTGGATTCTCAACACCATAGCCCACGAGTGGGTTCATACCTACCTGATAGGTTTCCCTCTGGGGCGGCATTACTGGAGTAGTTCGGATGCTACGGCCATCAATGAGACCGTGGCAGACATCGTTGGGAACGAAGTGGGCCGCAAGGCCCTGGAGAGATACTACCCTGGGTTGGTGCCGCCGCCCCCACTGCAACGTCCTCCTACCCCGGCCCACCCGCTGCCCAAACCTGACCCCCCTGCCTTGAGTTTCGGCGAGGAGATGCGTATCACTCGGGAACGGGTGGACTTCCTGCTGGCCGAAGGAAAGGTCACTGAGGCCGAGGAGTACATGGAGGAGCGGCGACGGTTTTTGCTGGAGAACGGCTACTTTATCCGGCGACTGAACCAGGCCTATTTTGCTTTCCACGGCACCTACCGCACCAGCGCAGCCGCTCCCACTGAGGATCCCATTGGCCCGCGCCTGTTCGGGCTGCGAGAGGAAACTCCGGACCTGGCTTCGTTTCTTCGCGCCGTTCGTGGGATGAGAACCCTGGATGATCTCATTGAGCGTGTGCCGGAACCGTAGTCATGTGGGGGATTTGGCAATCCCCTTGGAGCTAGAGAGCTGTTGGATGCTAGCGCTTGATGTTGTGGAAGGCGGCCAATCCCGGATAGATGGCCGTGTCTCCTAACTCGTCCTCGATGCGCAGGAGTTGGTTGTACTTGGCGACTCGATCGCTGCGGCAGGGAGCGCCGGTCTTGATCTGCCCCGTGTTCAGCCCTACCACCAGATCAGCGATGGTAGCGTCCTCCGTTTCTCCACTGCGATGAGAGACGACCGCAGTCCAGCCCGCTCTTTCGGACATGGTAACAGCGGCGATGGCCTCGGTGAGGGTACCGATCTGGTTGACCTTACAGAGCAGGGAATTGCACGCCTTCATCTCGATGGCCTTGGCCACACGCTCAACGTTGGTGACCAGCAGGTCGTCTCCTACGATTTGCACCCTGTCCCCGATGCGCTGCTGTAGGAGGACCCAGTTGTCCCAGTCATCCTCGGCCAACCCATCCTCGATGGAGATGATGGGATACTTCTTTGCCCAGTCAGCGTAGAAATCCACCATCTCGGGGCCGGTCAGCACCTTATTCTCTTTCTTCAGGAGATACTTGCCATCCTCGAAAATCTCGCTGGCAGCAGGGTCAAGAGCGATGAATATGTCTTCGCCGGGCCGATAGCCGGCCACTTCGATAGCCGCAAGGATGACTTCGATCGCCTCTGCATTGGACCCCAGAGAGGGCGCGAACCCTCCCTCGTCGCCTACGTTGGTGTTGTAGCCTTTGTCTTTGAGCACCTTCTTGAGATTGTGGTAGATCTCTGCGCCCCAGCGCAGCGCCTCGGCAAACGAGGGGGCCCCCACCGGCATGACCATGAATTCTTGCAGGTCGGTGCTGTCGGCAGCATGCTTGCCACCGTTGAGGATGTTCATCATCGGTACTGGTAACGTGCGTGCGCTGACTCCCCCCAGGTACTGGTAAAGGGGAAGCCCAACTGCGCTGGCGGCCGCTTTGGCTACGGCCAGAGAGACTCCCAGGATAGCATTGGCCCCCAGGTTTCCCTTGTTGGACGTGCCATCCAGGCCAACCAAGAACTCGTCAATGCCAACCTGATCCGTTGCGTCCCAGCCGATCAACTCCTCAGCAATAGTAGTATTGACATTCTCCACCGCTTTGGTGACGCCCTTGCCTAGATACCTATCGCTGTCGTTGTCTCGCAGCTCGGCTGCCTCGTGGACGCCAGTAGAAGCGCCGGAGGGCACAGCGGCGCGCCCGAGGTCCCCGCCAGCCAGGAACACCTCTACCTCTACCGTGGGGTTGCCTCTCGAGTCCAGGATCTCTCGTCCGTGGATATCTTCGATCAGTGTGATCATGTTTGCTCCCTTTCACATAGTAGTATTAGTAATATTGGCATCCGGCGCATCCGTAACAGTACCCCGAGGCACAGTCTGGCGAGTCAGTGGCTATCCAGATGCATGACCACGGCCGGAGCTATTTGAGCCCCAGGTCAGTATAGAGACCCTCGAAGTCAAAGTTCTCTTCCATGAGCTCCTCGAAGCGAGCAAGCTTTCGAGGTTCATGGAAGCGTGCCTGATAGAAGGCCCGCTCGGCGAGTTCCACAGTTGTGAGTGTATCCTTGCTCACCAGTATCATCGGCACACCCATCTCTTCAGCTCTACCCAAGATGATGGGGCTGGGGTGCAGGTTGCCGGTGAGGACCAGACACTTGGTAGAGGTCTCCAGGGCGGCCAGTTGGATGTCAGGACGGTCGCCGCCGGTAATAACTGCCTTGTTGGCTTTGAGGCGGAAGTGGCTGAGGGCCGAATCCACCCGCATGGCTCCCACCATCAGGTTTTCCACCAATTCGTCCAAGGCATCCTCGCAGCAGAGCACTTCCCCATTCACGGCCTCGGCGAGTTCTCGAATGCTGATAGATCGTAGAACCCGCTCTTGTGGCAGCACGCCGTAGACCTTAATTCCCTTCTTATTGAGGTAGGGAGTCACCACATCCTTGACAAACTCCATCTGTCGGTGGGGCACGGCATTCACCACCACTCCGAGCAAAGACTTGCCTAGTAATTCCCGAGCGGCCAAAGTGTAGTCTATGTCCCGAGTGCCGGTCCACTTTACGAGCAACAACTCCCTGGCTTTCAGCAATCGAGACACCTCGTATGGAGGCGCTCCTATCACAAAGCCCTGCATAAGGCCGTTGGCACCTTCCAGAAGGACGATGTCCTTCTCCCGCGACACATCCGCGAAAGCCGTCTCGATGATCTGGAGGACGTTCTTGCCCCTGCCTTGCATCGCCATTTCCAAAGCCATGTCGTCCACGCAGATAGGAGCCAGGGTGGTTGTTGGCTCTTGAAGGCCAAACACCTGCTTCATGAATGCTGCGTCCTCATCGACTCGCTGGCCTCCGAGGCACTGGGCTACCCGGAAAATAGGTTTCATATAACCAATTGTGTATCCATCGCGCTGAGATCTCTTTCCCAATCCAACACAGAGAGCGCTTTTACCTGAATACGCTTCTGAGGCGGTGATATATAGCGTTGCCATTCTGTCTCCTCCCTTCGCAGTCACTATTTGCTATGAGCTTAATACCAGCCGGGCATCTACGGCTACCGCCCCCCTGCCGACCTCACATACTAACAGGGGGTTGATGTCCAGTTCTACGATCTCTGGGAAATCCGTAACCAGTTGTGAGATGCGAAGCAATACATCGACGATCGCTTCCTGGTCCGAGGCCTGCTCGCCCCTCACTCCCTGGAGCAAGTGATAAGCGCGGATTTCTCGAATCATCTCCTTGGCATCCAGGGATGAAATGGGTGCTACCCTGAAGGTTACATCCTTCAGCACCTCCACGTAGATGCCTCCCAGCCCGAACATCAGAAGAGGGCCAAACTGGGGATCTCTGTTCATTCCTATGATGATTTCCTTGCCACCCATTACCATTTCCTGTACCTGCACGCCCCAAATGGTGGCATCGGGCATGTAGCGAGTGGCGCGATACACGATCAAATCGAAAGCGTCCCGGACGTCAGTGGCACTGTTCAGGCCAACTTTGATGCCACCGATGTCGGATTTGTGTAGAATATCGGGCGAAGCTATCTTCATGACCACAGGATACCCGATCTCCTCAGCGATCCGTACAGCTTCGTCGGCGTGCTTCGCGACTTTGGACTGCGGGATGCGAATACCGTAGGCCGCCATGACGTCTCGCGCTTCAGCTTCTCCCATGGTCAGGCGACCATCCTCGCGTACGTCATCAAGTAGCTGGTGGACTTTTCCCTTGTCTACATCGAAACTGGTAATCTCCAAAGGCGGTCGCTCAAGCCAGGTATGGTAGTCCTGCATAGCTTTGAACGCAGCCGCGGCCCGCTCCGGGAAGAGGTAGTTGGGGATACTGTACTTGCTCAGGATCTCAATACCTGGGCCTATCGTTGCCTGGCCCATGAAACAGCCTAGCACAGGCTTGCCATACCTGGCCGATATCTCTCCTATCAACTCCGCTGTTTCGGTGATCTCAGTCATTACCTGAGGAGTCAAGATGACCATGAGCCCATCTACGTTCTCATCTTTCAGAACGGCCTCAATGGCTCGACTATAGCGGTCGGCGCGGGCGTCTCCGATGACGTCAATGGGGTTGTAGATATTGGCTGCTGGTGGCAGGTTTTCCCTCAGGTAGTCAATAGTCTCGCGCTGCAAGCCGGCCAGCTTCAGTCCGGATCGCTCCAGGGCATCGGTGGCCATGATTCCTGGGCCACCCGCATTGGTGACGATGGCTATCTGATTTCCCTTCAATGTGGGTTGGTAGGCAAAGGCGAGGGAGTAGTCGAAGAGATCCTGGATGGATAGGGCACGCAGGACGCCTGACTGGCGAAAGGCTGCGTCGTAGGCCGCTTCCGAGCCAGCCAGCGAGCCAGTGTGGGAGGATACGGCTCGCGATCCGGCCTCCGTGTTGCCGGACTTGACGACGATGAAGGGAGTCTTGCGGGTGACTCTGCGAGCGACATCTATGAAACGCCGTCCGTCTCGCAGCCCTTCCAGGTAGCTGATGATGACCCGCGAGTTCTCGTCGTTCTCCCATGCTTCCAACAAGTCCACTTCGTCCACGTCGGCCTTGTTACCCAGGCTGACGAAGTATGAGAACCCCACGTCCTCCGCCACAGCCCAGTCTAGAATAGCGGTGCAAAGAGCGCCGGACTGAGACATGAAGCCGATGGTTCCCTTCTTGGGCATTCCTACAGCAAAGGAGCCGTTAAGGGGAAGCACGGTGTCAATGGTACCGAGGCAATTGGGGCCTATCAGTCGGATACCATGCTTGTGCGCAATAGAGAGAAGCTCCCTTTCCATTTTCACGCCTTCGCGCCCGGCTTCCCGGAAGCCTGCGGTGATGATCACGACTCCCTTGATACCCTTCTGTCCACATTCCTCGAGCACACTGGCTACAAATCTGTTGGGAATGACGATGATCGCCATATCAACATGCTCGGGGATATCCAGGACGCTCTTGTAGGATTGTAGCCCCAGGACCTCAGCGCTCTTGGGATTGATGGGGTATATCTGTCCAGGGTACCCGGAGTTGAGGATGTTGTTTAGAACACCGTAGCCAAGTTTCACTGGATCGCGTGATGCTCCGATGACAGCGACTGCCTTGGGGTTGAAAAACATGTCCAGCATAGTAAGCTCCCAGCATCTATGATATGTATAGCGTATGATACCCTAAAGCGTGCAAGCTGCCAAATCGAAACCCGCGTCGCCCGGTTCACCCAACGGTGGAGGAAGACTTCCGAAGTCTCTCACGTGTAAGGGGCGCATTGAGTTCTAAGAGATTTCAAACTGGATTGTAAACAACTGTGATCGTGTCAAAGACTTCCGAAGTCTGGCAAGCGAGCCTTTTTCCTCCCCTATTTGAGTGAATTGACAGCGAGACGCCAACGTGGTAGAATAAACCCGAGTAACTACTCGGATTTGCGCCGCGTGTGTGGTATGAGATGCAAGGTAGGGGCGATGAAATTCTCGGCTAAAGAGCAATGTGGTCTGCGAGCCATGGTGGAGTTCTCCCTGCGGGGGGATCAGGGTCTTACCTCGCTGAAAGATGTAGCACATGCTCAGGATATCTCACTCTCCTATTTAGAGCAGATAGTCGCTCCATTGCGCCGGTCTGGGCTATTGCGTAGCGTACGTGGTGCTCGCGGGGGCTACGAGATGGGCCGAGCGCCAGAAGGAATCACCGTCGGTGATGTCCTCCGGGCTCTTGGCGGAGCCCTCGTGCCCGTCACGTGCCTGGGCGATGGCGCGTGCCAAAGGGAAGGTTCCTGTGCAACTCGTGCTGTCTGGCAGACGGTGCACGATAGACTGACAGAGACATTGGATTCCATCACCCTGGCGGATTTATGCCCGGGAGACAACTAAGGACACGTCGCTATGTTACAAAGAATCCGAGAAGACCTACAGACAGTCTTCGCGAAGGATCCCGCTGCAAAGAGCACCTTCGAGGTACTTGTCTGCTACCCAGGGTTACACGCCATCTGGCTCCATCGAGTGGCCCACTATCTGTGGAAAAGAAAGCGTCACTTGCTGGGACGCCTGGTATCGCATACTAGTCGTTGGTGGACTGGAGTGGAAATCCACCCGGGCGCTGTCATCGGAAGACGGTTCTTCATAGATCATGGTATGGGCGTCGTTATCGGGGAAACGACCGAGATCGGGGATGATGTGTTGATGTACAAAGGTTGTGTCCTGGGGGGTACCTCTATGAAGAAGGCCAAACGCCATCCTACCATCAGCGATGGAGTTGTCATCGGCTCCAATGCCGTGATCCTGGGACCAGTCACTATAGGCGCAAATGCCCGTGTGGGGTCGGGCGCAGTCGTGGTCAAGTCGGTCCCGGCAAACACAACGGTAGTGGGTGTGCCCGGGCGCGTGGTGCGGGGAGATCAACCTGTCGAAGGCCCGACAGGGAAGCTTGACCATGGGAGACTACCTGATCCGGTGGTGCAGGCCCTGAGTGCTAGCGCAATCCGAATTGAGGAGCTGGAGGAACGCATTCGCCTCTTGGAGACCGCAGTGCAGCAGAAAGAGGCCGTGAAAGGAGCATCGAGTTGAGTTCTACGAGGCTTCTTAGAGCGAACAGCGTGCTCGATCTGATCGGTGCCACGCCTATCATCCGGCTGAACCGCGTGGTTCCTCCCGGAGCAGCTACCGTGTGGGCCAAATTGGAA
>JAKLPW010000315.1 GCA_022013675.1 Anaerolineae bacterium
AGATGAGCGAGCGTATAGGACGTATCAGGCGACGAGCAAACGAGGTGCCGGGCCGCAGGTCTGGGTAGTTTCGGTTGCGTCGTAGTCAAGGATGATTGCGCAGAGCCAGCTTTCCAGGCGCGGAGAGCTGGCTCTTTTTGTGTAGGGGTCGGTTTGCTTTACCCGTATCTTGAAGCCAAATACTGATGGAGGTTCATCGTGAAGAAGAAGGTCAAGAAGGTAGTGTTGGCTTATTCAGGCGGTTTGGATACCTCTGTAATCGTTCCCTGGTTGATCGAGAACTACGGTTGCGAGGTTATCACCGTGACGGCCAATCTGGGACAGTACGAGGAGCTGGAGGGGTTGGAGGAGAAGGCCATTGCCAGTGGTGCCGTCAAGGCCTACGTGGAGGATCTACGCGAGGAGTTCCTGGTGGATTTTGCATTCTCGACCATGATGGCGGGCGCTATCTACGAGCGGGAGTATCTCCTGGGTACTTCCTTTGCGCGTCCAATCATCGCCAAGCGGCAGGTGGAGATTGCGGAGTTGGAAGGGGCCGATGGAGTGGCGCATGGCTGTACCGGCAAAGGAAACGACCAGGTGCGCTTCGAGTTGACTTACAAAGCACTGAACCCTACCCTCAAGGTCATCGCTCCCTGGCGGGAGTGGGACATACGATCTCGGGAGGATGCTCTGGCTTACGCTGTGGCTCATAATGTACCCGTGGCCCAGACCGAAAAGTCCATCTACAGCCGCGATCGCAACATCTGGCACATGAGCCACGAGGGCGGGATTCTGGAAGACCCTTGGGTAGCTCCAGAGGAGGATATGTTCGTCCTGACGACAGCACCGGAGCATGGACCTGATGAGCCGGCCTACGTGGAGATAGGTTTTACCAGGGGGTTCCCCAAAAAGATCAATGGCGTCGGTTATGGGCCCGTTGAGCTACTGACGGCGCTCAATGAGCTGGCAGGCGCTCACGGGGTGGGGCGGGTGGATCTAGTGGAGAATCGCCTGGTGGGGATCAAGTCCCGTGGTGTGTACGAGACCCCGGGCGGCACGGTGCTCTACAAGGCTCACCAAGCCCTCGAAAGTCTGAGCCTCGACCGGGACACACACCACTACAAGGAGGTCGTGGCCGGACGTTTCGCTGAACTGGTCTACTACGGCAAGTGGTTCACGCCTCTACGGGAAGCGTTGAGCGCCTTTGTCATAGAGACGCAGAAGAGAGTCACGGGTACGGTGCGTCTCAAGCTCTACAAAGGCACATGCACGGTCGTCGGTCGCAAGTCACCCCATTCTCTCTATCGGGAGGACTACGCTACTTTTGGCGAGGATGATGTCTATGACCAGCAGGACGCGGAGGGGTTCATCAATTGCTTCGGATTACCTATGAAGGTACGGGCATTGCTGGATATCGAAGGTACAGGAAAATCGAGCTATAGAGCGCCGGACTACAGCGCCTTCAAGCGCGACTAGGAGAGGTGTGCTTTGAAATTATGGGGCGGGCGTTTTGAGGGTCAGACTGATGAGGCCATGGAAAGGTTGGGGGCATCCCTGGACGTGGATTGGCGGCTATACGAGGTGGACATCCGTGGCAGTATGGCTTACGCGCGTGCCTTATCCAAGGTCGGAATCCTGACGACGGTGGAGTGTTCGGAGATCAACGAGGGGTTGGAGAGAATCCTGGAGGAGTTCCGTTCGGACTCCTTCGTTGTGTCGCCCGGGGATGAGGACGTTCACACGGCCGTTGAGCGACGCTTGCACGAGTTGATCGGGGAAGTAGCCGGGAAGCTGCACACGGGGCGTAGTCGGAACGATCAGGTGGCGACGGATACCCGCATGTATCTATCCAAGCAGATAGTGCTGCTGCGCGGAGGCCTACGATCCGCGCAGCGCGCTGTTGTGATCCAGGCTGGCAACCATCTCGATGTGATCATGCCCGGCTATACCCACGGGCAGCCAGCGCAGCCGGTGCTCTTTGCTCACTGGTTGTTGTCCTATTTCTGGATGCTGCAAAGGGATGTCGAGCGGCTGGATGAGCTGGCGGAGCGTGTGTCGGTGTCTCCTTTGGGCGCGGGCGCTCTCGCCGGCAATGCTTTTGGAGTGGATAGGGCCGAGCTGGCAAGGGAGTTGGGCTTCGCGGGGATCAGCGCGAACAGCATTGATGCCGTTTCAGATCGCGATTTCATCGTCGAGTTCCTGAGTTGGGCGGCGTTGCTGGGAGTCCATCTGAGCAGGCTGGCCGCTGATCTGGTACTCTGGTCCTCGGCGGAGTACGGTTTCGTTGAAATTGACGAGGCCTACAGTACGGGCTCAAGCATCATGCCCCAGAAGCGTAACCCCGACTCCATGGAGCTGGTGCGTGGCAAAGCCGGACGCTTGATCGGTAACCTGATGACGGTCCTGGCAACTCTCAAGGGCTTGCCTGCCAGTTACAATCGCGACTTGCAGGAGGATAAACCACCCCTCTTCGATGCCATAGATACGCTCTTCCTGATTCTGCCGGTGGTGGTAGGCGTTGTGGAGACGTTGCGTATCCGACCGGAGCGCATGAGGATGGCACTAGGCGATGGGATGCTGGCGACTGACCTGGCCGACTATCTGGTGCGCAGGGGTGTGCCGTTTCGGGAGAGTCATCGAATAGTAGGTGAGGCGATCCGTCGGGCGGAGGCTGCCAATACGTCGCTGCGGGAGCTTGCCCTGGCGGAGTACCAGGCGATATCGGATGCTTTCAGCCAGGACTTGTATGACGTGTTTAACTTCGAGCGTTCGGTGCGCAGTAAGAACGTGCCCGGTGGAACGGCACCGTCGGTGGTGCGGAAGCAATTGGCGTTGGCGCGAGGAATCCTCGATGGTAATTCAGAAAATACTAGACAATAAACTGAGATCCTGTCATAAATGGCTTGGTTCGGTGAATCGTGATGAATTGAGGGCAAAATGAGCCTCAGGCATGGGTCCCAGGTGGGGTAGATGTGCGATCTCAGTCACCAAAAACACCCGTCTGGTGGGGCAGTCAGAGTTATGACAGGATTTCAGAATAAAGGCTTGACAAAAGTTTGGATGTGTGGTATAATCCTCGCAAATGTGGGAAGGATAGTATCTTGAGCGCGAGTCAACTTGCAATCGGCATAATTAGCATTCTCATTCTTATTGGGCTCCTCATTGTAGTAGAGGAGCGATTGCCGGTTGGGGAGGAAGTAGCGCGCTAGAGAGAACTTTCGCAGACCAGGACTACTTACAAGGGCTTTCCTCAACCGGAGAAGGCCCTTTTTGATTGTGTGCAACAGCTATAGCTTTCGGTCGCAATGGCCGCGACCACCATGACAACATTGTCACTTGCAAAGATGCCCTCGGTCCATGGGACTAACTCCTCTGGAGGTGGTCCCAGGACGAGGGCTGTTTTATTGTCAGCATCAGGAAGAGTGGTCGAGTAGATGACCAGAGGGAGGCAATCGAGTAATGAGAAGCGATGTCGTTAAGAAGGGCCCCGGGCGAGCGCCTCATCGGTCGTTGCTCTATGCTCTTGGCCTCACTACCCATGAGATAGAGCAACCCTTCGTAGGAGTCATCAACTCCTACAGTGAGATCATTCCCGGTCACGTTAACCTACGGCAAATCGCCGAGGCCGTTAAGGCTGGCATTCGCATGGCGGGAGGGACACCGTTCGAGGTGAACACGATTGGGGTGTGCGACGGCATCGCCATGAATCACTCAGGGATGAAGTTCTCTCTGGCTAGTCGGGAGTTGATCGCTGACTCAGTCGAGGTAGTGGTGCAGGCACACGCGTTCGATGCTCTCGTGCTAACGCCGTCCTGCGACAAGATCGTGCCGGGGATGCTCATGGCTGCTGCGCGTTTGAACATACCGACGATAATGGTCAGTGGTGGTCCCATGATGGCCGGCCGCATAGGCGAGATGGTCCTGGATTTAGGCAGCGTCTTTCAGGGTGTTGGTGCGGTGGCTCAGGGAGGGATGGACGAAGCGGAATTATGTGCCATCGAGCGGGCCGCCTGTCCTGGTTGTGGATCCTGTGCTGGCATGTTCACCGCGAACACCATGTGCTGCCTCAGCGAGGCACTAGGCATGTCTCTGCCGGGTAATGGCACCATTCCTGCCGTTGCTGCTGCCAGGTTGGCTCTTGCCAAGAAGGCGGGCATGCAGATCATGCGGTTGCTGGAAGAAGATATCAAGCCTCTCGACATCATCACGGCGGCGGCTTTGAATAATGCATTCACAGCGGACATGGCCCTCGGAGGTTCGACCAATTCGGTGCTTCACTTGCTCGCCATCGCGCATGAAGCTGGCGTAGATTTCTCACTGGCGCAGGTTAACGAGTGTAATGCTCGTACCCCGCAACTCTGCAAGTTGAGCCCGGCCGGTGCGCACCACATCGAAGACCTGCATCTCGACGGGGGTATCCCTGTTGTGATGAGGGAACTGGCCGAGCTAGGGTTGTTGGAGAAGGACGCTCTTACAGTCACAGGTGAGACCATGGAGGGGAATCTGGAGCGGGTTCCACGGGCAAACGGTAGAGTGATCCGGCTGGGTGAGTCCCCTTATGCTTCCACTGGAGGATTGGTAGTTCTCTTTGGGAACTTGGCTCCTGGTGGGGCCGTCGTGAAACGATCGGCTGTGGCACCTGAGATGCTAGAGCATCGTGGCCCGGCGAGGGTCTTCGAGTCTGAAGAAGAAGCAACCGATGCCCTCATGAAGGGTGATTTCAGTGTGGGAGATGTCTTGGTGATCCGCAATGAGGGGCCCAAGGGTGGGCCTGGGATGCGTGAGATGCTTACTCCCACCTCTCTGGTGACGGGAATGGGAATGGATGACAAGGTTGTGCTGCTTACCGACGGGCGTTTCTCGGG
>JAKLPW010000027.1 GCA_022013675.1 Anaerolineae bacterium
CGCCGTGGATGGAGTTAGGCTGGAAGTGCGACGCGGCGAGACCTTTGGTCTCATCGGCCCTGACGGCGCGGGCAAGACGACTCTGACACGCGTCATCCTCGGCTTGCTCAAGCGTACGGCCGGAGAGAGCAGAGTCCTGGGCTACGACTCCATGCGCGACACCTACGAGATCCGCGAACGCGTGGGCTACATCGCCCAACAGTTTGCCCTCCCTGCCGACATGACCGTGATGGAGAACATGCGCTTCTTCGCCGACATCCAGGGGGTCAGCAAAGAAGACCAGCGCCAGCGCATCCCCGAACTGCTGGAGTTCGCCGGGCTGACTGATTTCACCGGCCGGCTGGCTGGCCGGCTTTCCGGGGGCATGAAGAAGAAGCTGGCATTGGCATGTAGCCTGGTCCACGAGCCGAAGGTCGTCTTGCTGGACGAGCCTACCCTGGGGGTTGACCCTGTTAGTCGCCGGGAGTTCTGGAATCTCCTGGGCAACCTCCGTGCCGAGAAGGGGCTGACCATCTTCGTCTGCACCCCCTACATGGACGAGGCCGAGCGCTGCAACTATGTGGGGTTGATGTATCAGGGTCATCTCATCGCCAAGGCCTCCCCAGAAGAGATCAAGAAGAGAGTCCAGGGCCGCTTGCTGGAGCTCACCCCCTCGCACTTCATGCCTGCCATGCACCTTGTCTCTGATATGGAGGGAGTACTGGAAGTCCAGACCTATGGGCTGATGCTCCACGTCTTCGTGGACGATCCGGTGAGGCGCCGGAGGGAGATCGAAGCGGCGCTGAGCGCCGAGGGAATCACCTGGGAGGGAATGCGCGAGATAGAGCCTCGTATGGAAGAAGCCTTCATTCATTTGATACGCAAAGAGGCAGCACAGCCATGAGAAAAGGACGCCGCACACGGCCCCAGTCACACAACGACTGGGGAGGCGACTATCCCATAGTAGTCGACAACCTGACCAAACGCTTCGGCGATTTCACCGCCGTGGATCACGTCAGCTTTAAAGTAAGACGGGGCGAGGTCTTCGGCTGGCTGGGGCCCAACGGCGCAGGGAAGACCACGGCGATCCGCATGTTGCTGGGCCTCCTCAAGCACACCGAGGGGACTTGCCGCGTGTTGGGCTACGACCCCGCCACTGAGGCCAAGGCGATGCAGGCCCACGTGGGCTATATGTCACAGCTCTTCACCCTCTACAACGGCCTCACCGCCCGCGAGAACATCCGCTTCTACGGCCGGGCCTACGGGCTGTCGAGGAAGAAGCTCAAGACCCGCCAGGCAGAGATAATTGAAATGGCCGGGCTGGTAGGACGGGAGAACGAGCTCACCCGCAACCTCTCCGGTGGCTGGAAGCAGCGCCTGGCACTGGGATGTGCCATCGTACACGAGCCGAAGGTACTCTTCCTGGACGAGCCCACCGCCGGCGTGGATCCCATCAGTCGCCGGGACTTCTGGGGCCTCATCTATGCCATGGCCAAGAAGGGCGTTACCATCCTGGTCACGACTCACTACATGGACGAGGCCGAGTTGTGTCAGAGAGTGGGCTTCATCAGCGAAGGGCGTCTGGTGGCCATAGATACGCCCGATCAGCTCAAGGTGAGCCAGATGCGCGGCCAGGTTCTGGAGATCAACACGCCCGACCCCGACCACGCCGTCCGGGTGCTCCGAGCGGCATACTCGAGTGGGAGCTTGGTTTACGACGAAGTAGCCCTCTACGGCGCACAGATTCACATCGTCGTCCCGGACGCCGAGGCTTCCAAGCAGCCCATCGTGGACCTGCTGGAAAGCGAAGGGGCCAGGGTCGATGGCATTACATGGATCGCACCGACGTTGGAAGACGTTTTCATCTCGTCGGTCAGGCCGAGGGGGGATTAAGCCCAGCCTCCCGCAGGTTTCGAGGGCAGAGGGAGTACGCCGGGATCAGTCGGCATCTTCGCTATTCGCAAAAGGCGGGGAGAAGAACCTGCGGGAGGCTCGTCGCGGGAGGCTCGCCGCACAGGAGGAATAGCATGACCGGACAAGATACCAAAAAACAGGTACGCCCACGCTGGCTTGCCTGCATCGGAATAAGTATCCTGGTACTGGCAGTGGCGATCCTGGCAACTCGCCAGAGCGCCGCCCCCCAGGTTCAAGCAGCCAACAGCGCCCCCATCGAAGCTTCTGGCATCATCGAGGCCGAGGAGGTCTCCATCGCCAGTGAGCTGGGAGGGCTGATCGCTGGAATCCCGGTGGCCGAAGGCAGCAGTGTCTCCAGCGGGGATCTGCTCGTCCAGTTGGACACGGCGGTTCTGGATGCCCAGATCGAAGTGGCCGAGGCCATGATAGCCATCGCCGAGGCGGGGCTCGCTCAGGCTCAGGCCGGAGCCCGCCCGGGACAGATCGTCACAGCCGAGGCCCAACTGGCCCAGGCGAAAGCCGGCCGCACCGCGGCGCAACAGGCCGTCAGCAACACCCAGGCCCTACTGGAGAATCCCCAGCAGATCAACCTGGAGATAGCAGTCAAAGAGGCGCAACTCCGGTCAGCCGAGCACAGAATGGCCCGGTCCGAGGCGCTCAAAGACGCGGCCGAGGTCGGCAAGGGCATCTACGATTACCTGCAGGACAACGCGGGCCTCCAGAAGTTCCCTGCCGCCAGCGGTCCCCTCAGCGAGCTCCCACCCGAGATCGCCGCTCAGTTCCCGGTGATGGTAGACGGCGTCTATGACCTCGGCGGCGGCATGGAGCTGCACATACACGGCGACACCTTCGACCTCTACCAATGGGTAGATGTCCACGTTCCGGATCAAGTTGCGACGCTCCCCAACGACTACTGGCAATCCTGGGTGGGCGTTGGCTCGTCCCTGGCCGAAAAGCAAGGCATCGAGGCTGCCCTCGCTCATCTCTATGCCGTGAGCGAGGATCCTCAGGAGCTGAGAGCCAGCTACGATGGAGCCGTACATTCCCTGGCCGAAACAGAGGCTCTGGTCGCTCAGGCGCAAGCCCAGGTAGACGGATTGAAGTCCGGCGCCAGCCCGGAGCAGATCGGTGCCTTGGAGGCTCGCGTCGCCCAGGCGAACGCGGTCCTTGAGGCTCTGATGACCCAGCGAGACATGCTCTGCATCGAATCTCCTCTGGACGGCACGGTCACCGACATCGTGGCCCACCAGGGGGAGATCGCTGCTAAGGGAGCAACCCTCCTGACTGTCGCGGACCTGAGCGAGGTGACCATCACGGTGTACGTGCCGGAGGATCGCATCGGCCAGGTTCGGTTGAACCAGCAGGTGCAAATAACGGTGGATAGCTTTGCTGACCGTGTCTTCGAGGCCCAGGTGGGCCACATCTCCAACCGCGCTGAGTACACGCCGAGGAACGTGGCCACCAAGGAGGAGCGGGTGAACCTGGTGTTTGCGGTGGAGATCAGGGTTGGTAATGAAGATGGCGCGCTCAAGCCCGGGATGCCCGCCGATGCTCTGTTTCTTGAGTAGTGGACACCGGGCGGGCAGGGATGCCCGCGATCCAAGGCGGCGATCCCGGGGGAGCAGACGGGTGTGGCGGCGGGGGACGGGCGGGCAGGGATGCCCGCGGTCCGGGGCTGGCAATCCCGGGGGAGCAGACGGGTGTGGCGGCGGGGTACGGGCGGGCAGGGATGCCCGCGGTCCGGGGCTGGCGATCAATGGTGAGCGGATGAGCGTAGCGGCGGGGTACGTGCGGGCAGGGATGCCCGCGATCCAAAGGAGAAGAACATGATGATGCGCAAGCACTATAGATTGATACTGAGCATGGTGCTAGTCGTGATGCTGGCCGGTGCGTGCCAGGCAGCAACAGGGCAGGTCACGGATGAGCCGTTGACCGCTTCCGGCACGATCCGGGCCACGGAGATACTCATCGGTAGCGAGACGGGTGGACGGATTCTGGAGGTGAGAGCGGAGGTAGGCTCGAACGTGAAGAAGGGCGATGTGATGGTCGTCATGGATTCGACGCCCCTGCTGGTCCAAGCGTGGCAGAAGGAGGCCGCCGTTGTCACGGCCAGGGCTGACCTGGAAGTGGCCCGCGCAGGTCCACGCCCCGAGGCAATTGCGGCGGCGCGAGCAGCGCTGTCCCTGGCCGAAGCTAAGCGCGATGGGGCCTTGGTTGCCTGGGAAAACGACAAGAGGACGCTGGAATCTCCCCAGGAACTGGACGCCCAGATCATCGAGGCCCGCACCCAGGTCAGCTTGGCTGCCCAGGGAGTCGAACTGGCGGAGGCCCAACTGGCGAGGCAGAAGACCTTGCGCGATCAGAGCAAATGGGGATCCGATCAATACCGCGTGGCCGAACTCCAAGTGCAGGCAGCCGAGGAAGCTCTGGCCGCGGCCGGGGCCGACGAGAAGACGGCCCAGACGTTGCTGGATCAGCTCCTTGGCATCCGCCAAGAACCGCTGGCGTTCACCGCCCAGGCCAACGTGGCCGAAGGTCAGTACCGGGTGGCCGAAGCCGCCGTGGCCGTGGCCCAGGCAGAGCTCGACGACCTGCTGGCGGGACCCACACGGGAGGAGATAGCCGTGGCGGAGGCCACCTTGCGTCACGCCCTAGCTGAGGTCAACGTGCTCGGGGTGCAGATTGACAAGTGTACGTCCGTCAGTCCCATGGACGGCGTCGTCCTGTACCGATCCTTGCGGGCCGGAGAATTAGCCGCCCCGGCGGTGACCATCCTCGCGCTGGCGGACACCAGCGAAGTGACCCTGGAGGTCTACGTCCCGGAGAATCGCGTTGGCCAGGTGAAGCTGGGCCAGTCGGCAGAGGTGACGGTGGATAGCTTCCCAGGCAGGACCTTCGAAGGTCGAGTGGTCCGCATAGCCGATGAGCCGGAATTCACTCCGCGTAACACGGCCACGGCGGAGGAGCGGCTGAATACGTTCTATGCGGTGGAGATCATTCTGCCCAATCCGGAGGGCCTGCTGAAGCCGGGTATCCCTGCAGATGCGACGATCGTGTAAAGGCGGTGCTTGACAGGATTTACAGGATTCACAGGATACATTTCCTATGGAAACTTCGGAAGTCTGAACAGCAGCGCCCGAGCGCGTCCGTCGCAACCAAAGACTTCCGAAGTTTTCGCCCAATATCCCCGAGCCTCTCGCCAACACACAAACCAATCGTAGGCTGGCCAGCAGCGACATCACGGAAACTTCGGAAGTCTGAACAGCAGCGCCCGAGCTCGTTCGTCGCAACCAAAGACTTCCGAAGTTTTCAACCGTCAATGCTTCTTGATTTCTCGAATCGCTCCGATCCCCTGAATCATCGGCAGAAGCAGAAAGGCCCGTGCAATCACCACGACGACATTGGGACTGTAGCCTTCTAAAGCAGTCAATATGAAGCCAAGAATGCCATCCAGAGCAAAGACGACAATGCCAATCACCAAAGCGGTAAGTGATCGGCGTCGAACGAAGCGGCCCAACACCAGGAAGACCACCCCAAAGATGATCGAGTTGAAACCCATGCCCATGGACTGAAGGATCTCGGCTTGGAATAGGGTGGCAATCAAGCCCAACACGATGTTCAGGCCGGCGATGAAGAAGAGTATCACGTAGGCTCCCTTGAGCATGGTCTCCGGATCCGTAGCAGAACCTGGGAGAGGCTGCCCATCGCGCAGAAGCTGCAACTCGACTGCTGTGAGCTTCTTGACCAATTGCACCGTCAGAATTGAGCCGTCCGGCAACTGGAACTCCTGACCGGCGGACAAATCCTTCTGTCCTGGTACGGTGCCAATCGTCTCGCCATCAAGCTGAATGGCTACGTTTTTCCAGCTCCCCTTCCATGAGACTTCTAATCGTTTGGGACCGTCCCTTTCGAGAGCGAAGGCTTGCTTTGGCATGATTCCTTCCTTTGTGCTGTCAGCTATCAGCGATCAGCGGTCAGCCACACCGCTACACTCAGCCTACCGCGTAGCCCGGA
>JAKLPW010000316.1 GCA_022013675.1 Anaerolineae bacterium
ATCAGGTACAGGATAGCGTCGAGATGGAGGATGGCCGCCTATGGACGTCTTCCTTCCGTAGTAGGGCCTTCCTTCTCTGACCAGAGCGTTCTGCGAGGCCGGTATTGGATAGCTTCCGCCAGATGATGCGTCTGAATATCGGGCGAGCCCTCCAGATCCGCGATCGTCCGCGACAGCTTCAGGATGCGGTGATACGAGCGGGCGCTCATGCCCAACTGCGTCATCGCCGCCCGCAGGAGACTGCGCCCGGCGCCGTCCACCCCGCAGAACTCCCGCACCTCGGCCACGCCCATGTCGGCGTTGCAGGTCAGGCCCTTGCCCTCGAAGCGGGCCTGCTGTATCTTCCGCGCCGCATCCACCCGCTGACGAATGGCTTCCGAGGGTTCCCCCAGGCGATCATCGGAGAGCTTGTCGTCCGGCCCGCTCGGTGCAGGAGCGGCGTCCACCCGCGGGGCACCTCGATGTGGATGTCGCCTGTGGCTTCGCTACAGGTTGTGAGAAAAGCTATGGTCACGCTTAATACAGGATCTTTTCGGCGAAGTGATCTCCGTGGTCTTTGAACAGGCAGTCCTTGCAGACCACTATTTCGCGCTGCTGGGTTGAACACTCCAGGCAGATCCAGGTGGCTCGGGTCTCGCGTCCCTGATCCTGACAGCTCTGGCAATTCTTGTACTGTGGCTGGTTTTGAGCAATGGTGCGGGGGTACTTGACCTTCGCCTCTAGCTCAACGATCTCTTCGAGGGTGAGCCGGTGCTCGATCCAATCACCAAAATCGTAGACGTACTTGAGTTCATGACCGGGTTCCAGTCCCAAGCCGGCGATATGTACCTCGGTGCCACTTCCTCCACCCAAGGGGTTCACATCACCTATATCGATTTCCCTAAACCGCTTGCCCTTCCCGCGCCGAATGCGTTTCCAAAAGCCCCCCATGTGATCGGACGAATCGTGATTAAAAGCATCACGCAAGATAGTGTCAAGGTCTGCCAGAGTCTGTTTGCCCTGGATCTCGACCCTGCGCCACAGTTCAGGCCGGTGCCCCAGGGCTGCCTTGAAACGGTATACCTGCCGGCCCTGGGCCGGTGAAAAGGCAGCTTCAGGCAAGGTCTCTTCCCTGTAGAGCATGCTCTCCAGCGGCGAGCGCCAATCGCTGTAGCGGATGGCCCAGCCGTCGCACTTCATGCGTTCGTCGCGACTGATGACTTGAGTCCAGTGGCTGCCGGGATAGCCGTGTGGATCGGCCAGGCGGGCATAGGCTGTCGGTATCGCTTCATGGGCATAGATCTCTTCGTTGCGGGCCGTTTCCAGCATGCCAAAGAGCAGGTCGGCCAGTTCCCGGTCTTGCTGCCTAATCTCTGTTCTGCGGCGACGGCGCGAGGATTCGTGTTCCAGGCTGAAGCGGCCGGCGATCCAGTCTTCGATAGTGACCAGGATATAGTCGTCACGCCGAACACGCTGAGCGCGGAACCAGTCGCCCAGGTCGAAGGCGGTGTGCTCCACCGTCTCTTTCCCGAAGGGAGTGTCGGCTTGTGTCCGGATAGTACCCAGGCGAACAGCCAGTGGGCGACCATTCCGATCCAGCAATTGAATCGCCTGGGGGTCGAGTTCTCGCCGCAAAAAGTAGTCAAAGGCTGGGCGGATGATCAGTTCCCCCCGTTTCGCTTCGCTGCGGCTGAGATGGATGCGAAATCGGACCCCATGCAGGGCAATGGCCAGTGGGAGGATAGTTTGGGCATCCAGGAAGACCAAAGTCCTGCCTGCTTGATCCAGGCGGAGATGGCTGCGCATCGAACTTACTGGGTTCTTGGCCTTGGATGGCCAGATGTTTAGCACTTGTTGGCAGAACTCGTTAAATGCGATTGGGCCGTCGAGCTGCGCCAATACTTGCTCTATGGCTTGACTTCGGGTCAGAGATTGATTGGCACTCATCATCACACTTGCCTTTCTCTATCCATGCAGGGGCATCGATGCCCAATTTGGGATTCAGACCTGCGCGTTAGGTTTGCCGCTGTGGCCGATACTGTATCGCCTCGGCCAGATGATGCTGATACGCTACTAGATCTGCTCCAGCTATGCTTCCTCTCGTTCCAGCGCTTCAATGTCAATCAGATGCGCTAGCTGTATCAGCTCAGGATCACCGGTCACCAGGACAGCACCTTGCTGTTCGGCAGTCGCCGCAGCGAAGGCATCGGCATACGAGATGGCATGGCGCATCTTCAGGTTAACTGCGCCAAACACAGCCTCATCGTTGGCAGAGACAACCGTCAATGGCAGACGACGGATATCGTCCAATGTCTGTGCAGCTTGAACCTCGCCTTTGACCTTCCCGACTCTATAGATGACCTCGCCCAGATTGATGATCGAGATGGACAGCTCAGCTTCGCCCTGTTGCGCAAGCTCCAAGAGCTCCTTGACGCGTGATGCGGCAGGTTCTTCCTTCTGAAGAAGTGCCAGGATGGCCCACGCATCAAGCACGAATCTTGGCTTCATTCCTCACCTCACGCTGGTGTTCGGCCTCCAAATCGGCGAGGAAGTCAATGTCGGCGTACTTGCCATACAGAGCATCCACCGCTGAGGTTTCCGCGGGTTCTAGGATGATCTTGCCTTCCTGAAGATACGCATCAAAGCGTGTGCCAGTCTTCAACTGTAAGGCATCCCTTATCGACTTGGGGATGACAAGCTGACCCTTCGATGACAACCTGACTACCATATGCCTCACCTCCGCCCTTGTCTTACCTTTATGGTATAATTGTAAGACGATGGCAAGGGTTTGTCAAGTCGCGGACCCTGGATATCCAAGCGCAAACCACACTAGCACTCCTATAAGTCGGTACAGCAGTTGGCAAAGTGACTTAGAGAGCGAATAAGAGCTACACCTGTTACCACAATCCACCCTCGACGGTCAGTAATCAGACGAACGCACTCACAATTGCCTGCGAGGCCGGTATTGAATCGCCTCGGCCAGGTGATGGGTCTGGATGTCCTTGGCCCCCTCCAGATCCGCAATCGTACGCGACAGCTTCAGGATCCGGTGATACGACCGAGCGCTCATGCCCAACTGCGTCATTGCCGCGCGCAGCAGGCTGCGCCCGGCCCCATCCACCCCGCAGAACTCCCGCACCTCGGCCACGCCCATGTCGGCGTTGCAGGTCAGGCCCTTGCCCTCGAAACGAGCCTGCTGTATCGCCCGCGCCGCTTCCACCCGCTGCCGGATCGCCTCCGAGGGTTCCCCCAGGCGATCGTCGGAGAGCTTGTCGTCCGGCTCGGAGAGCCGCGTCTACCCGGGGCACCTCGATGTGAATATCGATGCGGTCCATCAACGGGCCCGGAGCTTGCCCTGAGCGTGACGAAGGGATACGTTTCTGGTATCTGGAGACCATTGTGGGAGAGCAGGTATACTCCCTGGTGCGGTCTCCGTAGTA
>JAKLPW010000317.1 GCA_022013675.1 Anaerolineae bacterium
CTCTGTTACGGACTGCATCCACTCGATAACCCATGGGTGATAGTGCTCGGGCTGTGCGACGTGGATGTGGAAGTCGATTACTGGCATGGGTATCTCTTTTTCTCATAGGGCTCACGCGGTTGAGGTGCCCGGCACTCAGAATCGTCTCTTGAGAAGCGAAGGCCTTGAAAAGCCAAGGTCGGTGTTTTCAACGTTTGTCAGAGCACTGATGCACCCGTTCGTAAGTGCCGTGTACCTTTCAGTCTCGAGCTGCATAACTTCTGTTACTCAGGGATGACCTGAATTCGATCATGTGCCCAGGAGGCTTCTCCCGGCATTGAATGCTTTAAGGTTCAATTCCACGAATTTCTGTGGCACTCGTTCCCCAATGATCTTCTCCCACGTGGCGGCCGGCACATCCAGGAAGGTGGATAGTGCGCCCAGCAGCACGATGTTACTGGTCCTGGCGTTGCCGAGTTCCTCTGCTGTCTTCGAGCCTGGCACCAGGTGGTAGGCGGCAGTAACTTGGCTCAGAACTTGGCGGATACTCTGATCATCGGGGTAGACATCTTCACCTGAAGCAACGGAGACGGGGGGTATGGCGTAGTCGTTTACGATCACGGCGCTCTCGATCCGGACGAATCCAAGGTGACGCAACGCCTCCAGTTTCTCGAAAGCGAGCAGGAAGTCGGCTTCGCCCTTGCCAATCAGAGGAGAGTGGACCTTCTCGGCCCACCTGACGTGACTGACGACACTACCCCCGCGCTGTGCCATGCCGTGTACTTCCGACTTCTTGACGTCATATCCATGTTCCAGGCCCACCAAGGCCAGTACGTCGCTGGCCAGTAGTGTGCCTTGTCCTCCTACTCCAACCAGTATGAAATCGCTCTTCTTCATGGCTATCGCTCCTCCTCGATTTGGGCTCGAAACAGGATCGCGTCCTGGGGACAGATCTGGGCGCACACCTCACAGCCCGTGCATAGCATGGGGTCTATACGGACCTTGTTCTTGCCTGTTTTGGTATAGACTTCGTCACTCTTGAGCAGAGCTGGACAACCGATGTGCAGGCAGAGACCACAAGCGATGCACTTCTCTTCATCTATCCTCAGAGGCATGTATTGTCGCCTGGCTTCTGGGAGGAGAGCACATTGTCTACGGGTGATGACCACGGAAGGCCCCTCGTTATCCAGGGCACTTCGCAGTGCTTTCTCAACCGCTTTGAGGTCGTACGAATCTACGGTATGTACGTCTTCGATTCCCATGGCTTTGACCAGCGATTCGAAGTCAACCCGGCCTGTCTCCTGACGCTGGAGGCTCCACCCGGTGCCTGAGTGCTCCTGGCGTCCTGTCATGGCGGTCGTGCTGTTGTCGAGGATAATGGTCGTGGTGTTGCTCTTGTTGTAGGCGGTGTTCAGCAGCGCGGGCAAACCGGTATGGAAGAACGTGGAATCTCCAATTGCGGCTACGTTGCGTTGCTTGATTTTGGCCTTCGACATGCCATGAGCCACACCGATGCTGGCCCCCATGCAGCCGCACGTGTGCACTGCTTCCTGTGGTGGGAGGAAGGCCAGAGTATAGCAACCGATATCTCCGTTGACCACCAGTTTCAACTTCTTGGTGACGTGGAAAACGGCGCGGTGAGGACAACCCGGGCACAGAATAGGTGGGCGTGGTGGCAGCGTCCCTTTGTCTATCTTGACGGTCTCGGGTCGCTCCGATGGGGATAGAAGATCAGCCTGAATAGCTGCCTCCCGGATGATCTGGGGGTCGAGTTCTCCGCAGATGGGGAAGATGCTCTTGCCCTCCACCGGGATGCCCATAAGACGTATTTCCTCCTCGATGAAAGGATCGAGTTCCTCCACGACTATGAGTCTGTCCACCCGACGCGAGAACTCCCTAATGAGCTTCTCCGACAAGGGATAGGACATTCCGAGTTTCAGGAAGGAAGCATCGGGGAATACTTCTCGGGCATATTCATAGGCTACCCCATTAGTAACGATGCCAAGAGAAGTATTGCCCATTTCCATTCGATTGTAAGGAAAGGCCGCGGCGAAGTCCGCGATTTTACGCACGCGTTCCTCGACGATAGGATGGCGTAGGCGGGCATGGCCTGGTACCATGACGTACTTGCGGGTGTTGATGCGATACTCGGGAGGTGTTTCCCTCTCGGTAGCGGCTCGCTCGCCCAGTTCGACTGTCGTGGATGAATGCGAGATGCGGGTGGTTATGCGTAGAATTACGGGTGTATCGAACTTCTCGCTCAAGTCCAGTGCCACGCCAACCATTTCTTTCGCTTCCTGGCTGTTGCTGGGTTCGAGGCACGGGACTCGCGCGAATTTGGCGTAGCGGCGGTTGTCCTGCTCGTTTTGCGAACTGTGCATGTCGGGGTCGTCGGCATTAACGATGACCAGCCCAGCTTCTAGCCCCGTCATGGATGCATAGAAGAAAGAATCTGCTGCCACGTTCAGCCCCACGTGTTTCATGACAGCCATGGCGCGTGAACCAGCGTAGGCAGCGCCAATGGCCACATCGAGGGCGACCTTTTCATTGGGACTCCATTCTGCGTAGATACCAGGCATGGGAGCAAAAGTCTCCAGTATCTCAGTGCTTGGTGTACCCGGGTAGGCCGCTGCCACACGGACTCCCGCCTCCCATGCCCCACGAGCCACGGCTTCATTGCCGGACAACAGGTTTCTCACAGGTTTACCTCCATTGCTAAATCCTCATAGGTGATTAAAAGGGGTCAGTTGCTTCATGATGTTATCTTGCTGTCTCCACATCTGTGTGCGTTTCTCTTCTTCCTTGTCATCATAGCCGAGAAGATGCAAGATGCCGTGTACTACTAGCAGAGCAAGCTCGTCTTTCGTGGAATGGCCCTCTTGCATTGCTTGCTCCACGGCCCGGGGATAGGAGATAATGACATCCCCCAGGTAGGCCGGGAGGTCAGATGGCGTCACGAAATCCTCACTCTCTTCGGATGAGAAAGCCAGGACGTCTGTTGGGGCATCTGTGTCTCGAAATTGTCTGTTGAATTCTTGGATTCTCTCATCATCCGTGATGACCAGTGTCACGTGGGTTTCTTTCGCTATCCCCTCGTACTGTAATGTAACCTCCGCTACCTTCCGCAACCATTGCGCATCCAGTTTGATGGCAAGGGGGGGAGTGATTTGTATGGCCACTTCTAGTTTGATGTCATCCATTGGGCTCTTCGCTTTTGACTGGGGCATAGGTTATGTTGCGGGTGCATACTCTGGTGCAAGCGCACACGTTGATGCGGGCACACACTCTGGTGTGCCCCTACTGATGGGAGCACATGCCGGTGCGGGCACACACTCTGGCGTGCCCCTACTGATGGGCGTACGCACCCCGGTATTCCTCGGGAAGTAGCTCAGCGATTCGCAGCATGATTTGATCGGCCAGGACTTGCAGATCCTTGCTCCGGAGTTTCTTCTCGGGAGAGGGGAGGGAGAAGAGTTCTCCGATGCAAATGTGTACTTCCTGACGACGGAATGATTTCCAGCCTGATACGACTTTTTCTGTGCCCCATATGGCGATGGGCAGCAGCGGCGCTCCAGTCTTCTGCACAAAATAGGCCACGCCAGACTTGGCTCTCTGCAAGACTCCCGTTTTGCTGCGAGTACCTTCTGGCGACATGCCCAGTATGCCGCCGGAATCGAGTATGCTCAGGCATTTCCGGAGTGCTTTCCGGTCCACTTCGCCCCTTCGTACGAAGGTTGCTCCTGCTAGCTTGACGATTGGGCCAATGGGGAACTTCTTCCTATATTTTTCGGCAATCAGAACGTCTACCTTGAAAGGCAAAGTGGCCATCAAAACGATCGGATCAAGCAGATGCAGATGATTGATGACCAGGATACACGGTCCGGAGGAAGGCAGATTGTCCTTGCCGGTCACTGTCAGTTTGGACAACATGCTGAGTAAGACTCGAACTACGGCGCGCAGGAGTCTGTAGAAGAGAGGTATTTTCTGGGTGGGGTATTTGTCACTAGAAGCAGGCACTGTCAGAGTATCCTCCATCGGTATTGGCATCGTGCTGATACGCTATTCTCAGTCGTCTGTCTTTGGCGTGCGGTATTCTATTCTATCTCGGCCGAAATCCTCCGCATGTTTCTTACTCAAGGGGGGTCGTCAGATCTTCGTTTGAAGCGCCGGGCTTGCCACATAGTGCTTGTCCTGAGCTCGCCGAAGGGTCAGAATCTGGCGATCTCTGATGAGTGCAAACCGGCAACGGCTTATACCTTCGTGCACTAGCCCTTCACGCTCCCCAGTGTCAAGCCAGAGATGAGCCATTTGGAAGAGTAAAGGAACAGAGCCATTACGGGCACGGCAACCAGCATGGATCCCGCGGAGAAGCGCCCTGCCGCTACGGTGTATTGGTCTGCGTATGTCCAGAGACCGAGTGGCCAGGTGTACAGGGGACCTTTTTGGATTATGACCCGTGCCACCATGTATTCACTCCAAGAGGCCATGAAGTTGAAGAGGAAAACGATCGCCAAGGCCGGTGTGGAGAGAGGTAGCACGATTCTATAGAAGGCTCCCAGGTGAGAAGTCCCGTCAATACGCGCTGCTTCCTCAAGGTCCAAGGGGATGGTGTCGTAGTACCCCTTAAGGATCCAGATGCTGAAGGGCACAGACGTGACGGAATAGGCGATGATCAACCCTAGATACGTATTGATCAGTTGTAGGCGTGTCAGCATGATGTACAGTGGTAGGAGCAGCATGCCTGCCGGTATCATCTGCGTGGTGAGCAGGAAGATGAGCCCCGGATTGCGTCCTGGGAATCGGAAGCGGGAGAAGGCGTAGGCCGATGTTGCGGAGAGAATCAGTCCTATGATCGCCGTGGCGGCGGTGATGCTCAGGCTGTTCCATACCCAGAGGAAGAAGTCGGACTGCATCTTTCTATCTGGATCGCCAAAGAGCACTCGTTGATAGCTTCCAAAGGTGGCATCCTCAGGAATGATGGCAAGACTAGTGGAAAGCAAGCGATCTCCAGGACGCAACGAGATGGTGAAAATCCGCAGGATTGGGTAAACGGCGATAACGCAGGCTGCGATGAGGGCTATGTGAACGAGGATTCGTTTCCTGAAGGTATCTCGGCTTTCAGTACGTGCTCTGGTAGAGTCCCAGATAACAACAGCCAACCATATCAAGCCAAGAGCACCGGCGATGATGGGAAACATCTGTTGGATAATCATAATTAGACCTCCCTGGAACTGCGAGCGTGCTGTGGGCGTTGTCAGAATCTATTCGTAGGCTGTTTTGAGTCCACCTGATACCCGGATGTAGATAAGAGCGAACGCCAGTAGGAAAACGAAGATCACCAATGCGAAGGCGGCCGAGAACCCGTAGCGATAGAATTGGAACGCGGCTTTGTAGAGAGAAGTGACCAGAATGTCCGTCCTCTCCTGGGGCCCGCCCCGAGTGATAAGGTAGATCACGTTCAGGTTGTTGAAGGTCCAAACGGTGCCAAGGACTACTGCCGGGGTCAGAACGGGATTAAGCAGGGGCAAGGTGATAGAACGAAACTGATTCCAGCCTGAGGCTCCGTCCATCTCTGCCGCTTCGTAGTATTCTCTTGAGATGCTTTGAAGGCCGCCGAGGATGATAACGCTCATGAATGGAATGCCTAGCCAGATATTGGAGATGCATACAGCGACGAAGGCCATCGTTGGGTCTTGTAGCCAGCTCACCGGTATGATTGTTCGCGAGAGCCAATCGAATAGTGGTCCTATCAGTGGGATAGCAACCCATGCCTCGGCGGCGGCCAAGAGTGGCTTGTTGATGGCTCTTATGATGACGTTGAAGAAGCCGTAGAGGAAGTTGAACTGGTTGCGCAGTGACATGGCCGCTATGGGCTGGGGGATGGCCCATGGGAACACTAGTAACGTCCGGTACAACCCCCTTAGGCGCATTGGACGGTTGAGAAGCAAGGCCAATACCATCCCTCCGCTGACATGGAAGACGATGTTAATGAACGTCCAGAGAACCGTTCGTCCTAGTACTTGCCAGAAACTGGCCTTGTGGGCGACGGTGCCCGTGAAGACGGCACGGAAGTTGTCAATGCCGTTCTGTAGGCTGAAAGTGGGGTTTCGGGCAGTCATCAAGGACATATCGGTGAAGGCGAGGTACACCTCGAAAGCAAAGGGATATATGATCAGAAAGGCGATGCCGATCAGAGCCGGAGTGAGGAGCATGTAGGCCAGGGCGTTCTTGGTGGGGAATAGGCGGTAGAGCAAGAAATAGAGTAGGATCTCCAGCGCGGCTACTCCCAGCGCTATCCATACTATGAACTGTCCAATCTCTTGCAGTGACTTAAGGACGGTATCAAGCGTCAGGTTTATCATGAGCATGCCTCCATCCCAATATCCGGGTCTCTAGTCTCGGGCACTGGATGAACGTCTTTGTGTCACTCAGGATACTGAGGCCTCAATATCCTGAGTCTTACACCAGGCCCCATGTCGGATTGCGACGACTGTCCTTATTGTAGCATACTTCTGAATAATATCAAGAAACGCTTGTAGTCCCGGGTTCTTTGCCTCTTGCCACAAAAGGGCGAGGGGACTATACTAGGCTATGATGATTGTGAGGTAGAAAGATAGAAGTAGGCGAGAGGGACGCAGTATGCGGGAAATTGGGGTGAGCGCAATTAGAGAGACTGTTACGAAGCTATTCCTGGACGCCAATTACTACATCGGAGAAGACGTTCTGGCAGCGCTGAACGAGGCGCGGGATTGCGAGTCGTCGGAGACGGGACGGGTGGTACTGAACATGATTATCGAGAATCATAAAGTGGCCCGGGAGGAACGACTGGCCATTTGTCAGGACACGGGCATGGCTGTTCTCTTTGTAGAGCTGGGACAGGACGTCCGCATCGTGGGTGGTGAGTTTGAGGATGCCGTGAACCAAGGCGTCGAGGATGCATACCGGGAGGGCTATCTGAGGAAATCCGTGGTGGACGATCCTCTCTTCGAGCGCAAGAACACGTGCACTAACAGACCCGCGATCATTTATACGGACATCGTTCCCGGAGACAGGATAAGGTTTCAGGCTACTCCCAAGGGATTTGGCAGCGAGAATATGAGCGCCCTGGCGATGATGAAACCCGCCGATGGCCCCGAGGGAGTCAAGCGTTTCGTGGTGAGGACGATCAGGCAGGCTGGCTCCAACCCTTGCCCGCCCACGGTCGTTGGAGTGGGAATCGGGGGCACAGCGGAAAAAGCCATGCTGTTGGCAAAGAAGGCGACTCTGCGCAGAATCGGCCAGCATAACAGTGATGAACGCTACGCAAGGCTCGAGATAGAGATCCTGGAAGAGGTGAACAATCTGGGCATAGGCCCAGCGGGTTTGGGTGGGAGCACCACAACTCTGGCGATCAACATTGAGCATTTCCCGACCCATATCGCTGGCATGCCGGTGGCAGTGAACGTCTGTTGTCACGCGGCCCGCCACGCGGAAGCTGTTCTGTAGGAGAGAGGCTACAAGAGATGGCAAAGATCGTCGGAGTCAGGACTCCGCTGACCAAAGAAGCCGCTAGTGTCCTCAGAGCCGGGGATGTGGTCTCCATTACGGGCTACATATACACCGCCAGAGATGCAGCGCACAAACGCCTGATTGGGATTCTTGAGGAGGGCAAGGGACTACCCTTAGATATCAGGGATCAGATCATCTATTACGTTGGCCCAGCCCCCGCTAAACCCGGTTATGCCTGTGGTCCGGCTGGCCCAACCACCAGCTATCGTATGGACCCTTACACTCCGGCCTTGCTAGAGAGAGGACTTCGAGGCATGATTGGCAAGGGTCTGCGCTCGAAGGAAGTGATCGCGAGTATGAAGAAGAACAGAGCGGTGTACTTCGCTGCTGTGGGCGGAGCGGCGGCTGTCATTGCCAGGAGTATCAAGGAATCTGAGGTCATCGCGTATGAAGATCTCGGTCCGGAGGCGATTCGCCGTTTTTATGTCGAGGGCTTTCCGGCCATCGTGGTAATAGATTCTCGGGGGCTCAATTTGTACGAGAGCGAGCCGCCCAAGTATGCAAAATGAGCGGACAGCACAGCTTCCGCACGCGGTAGGCTTCCGAAGTCTTTTTCCATACCTTCCCACCAGATTCCCTGGCTTGCGAAAAGCTCCAATCAGCGGTATAATCTACCTACTTGACGTCATTCGCAAACGCCGGGGCGTGCAGTCTGATCCATCGCCGGATCCACTCAATGGTTGAGCAACCCGGGCCATATCCAGATCAAGGAGAAGATGAGTGGAGGAATTGAAGGAGAGGATCAGACGGGAAGGACGTAATCTGGGGAGGGGTATCCTGAAGGTGGATAGTTTCATAAACCATCAGGTGGACCCTGTTCTCACGATGGCGGTAGGCCAGGAGTTGGCCCTGCGGTTTCAGGATGGCTCCATTACCAAGGTGGTCACGGCGGAGATATCGGGCATTGCACCGGCTTTCACGACTGCCCTGGCGTTGGGTGTGCCGGTGGTCTATGCTCGCAAGTCGAAGCCCATCACTATGCCAGAGGAAGTCTATCGCGAGACGGCCCCATCGCATACCAAGCTCAAGATGGTGGAGCTGTTTATCTCCCCGGAGGTACTGGGTCCCGAGGATCGTGTCCTTGTAGTGGATGACTTCCTAGCCTCGGGTCGTACGATAGATGCTCTCGTGAGGCTGGTGGGGCGGGCGGGTGCTGAACTGGTGGGTATCGGCGCGGTCATCGAGAAGCTGTTCGAGGGTGGGCGAAAGCGCCTGGAAGAGCTGGGCGTTCCTATTGAAGCGGTGGTTACCATTACTGATATGTCTAATGGGCAGATCAGCTTTGCCGACTGAGACTGGAGGCAACTATGGTCTCGGCCAGGGGCCGTGAGAGCATAGCGATTTTGGATTTTGGATCTCAATACAGTTACCTCATAGCGCGGCGCGTGCGCGAGCAGCATGTCTACTGCGAGCTGTTACCCCATGATGCGCCTGTTGAGCACATCGAGGCACTCTCTCCCTGTGGTTTCATCCTCTCCGGTGGCCCTTCCAGTGTCTATGATAAGGGTGCTCCACTGTTGCCAGCGTATGTGCTTGATGCGGGACTGCCCATTCTTGGTATCTGCTACGGCATGCAGTTGCTGGCTTGTCACCTGGGTGGGGAAGTAGCGCCGTCTGGGCTGCGGGAGTATGGACCCGCCGAACTGCAGCTTGCGGAGGAGCCTTCGTCCCTTTTCTTGGGGCTGCCTTCAACTTTTAGTGTCTGGATGAGCCACGGCGATCGTATCATGCGTCTCCCGCCGGGCTTCACTTCCATGGCTCACACGGACAATTCACCGTACGGCGCTATGGGGAATCCTGCTAAGAAGGCCTACGGACTCCAGTTTCACCCGGAGGTCGTTCACACACCCCACGGCACTGATATCATCCGGAACTACCTCTTCAATGTGTGCGGCTGCAAAGGGGATTGGTCATCGCGATCTTTCGTGCAAGAGGCTGTAGCGTCTGTCCGTGATCAGGTGGGCGACGGGAGAGTCATCTGTGCCGTCTCCGGCGGGGTGGATTCCACGGTGACGGCCGCGCTGGTGCAGCGGGCCATTGGAGACAGTCTGACGGCCATCTTCGTCGATACTGGTCTCCTTCGGCTGGGGGAGGTCGAGCGCAACATCGAGTTCTTCCGGCGAGACCTGGGCCTCGAGGTAGTTTTCGTAGATGCTCGTCAGGAGTTCCTTTATGCTCTGAAAGGTATAACTGATCCTGAGGAGAAGCGAAGACTCATCGGGCACACCTTCATAGACATCTTCGAAGCAGAAGCAGGCAAACTGGGGCGGGTCGATTTCCTCGCCCAGGGCACACTGTATCCAGATGTTATTGAGAGCGCGGGTGCGGGCGGCAAGGCAACAGCGCGCATCAAGAGCCATCACAACGTTGGTGGCCTGCCTGATCACATGCGTCTGAAGCTCGTCGAGCCCTTGCGGTACCTGTTCAAAGATGAGGTACGTCGGATTGGCTTGGAACTAGGGCTTCCGCCGGAGGCAGTCTACCGTCAACCGTTTCCGGGCCCTGGTTTGGCCGTGCGCATCATTGGTGAAATTACTGCGGAACGTCTTCACACGCTACAACTGGCCGACGCCATCGTGCGGGAAGAGATTATGGCCGTTGGCCTTCACCGTGAAGTCTGGCAGTACTTTGCGGTTCTGACCCCCTTGCGTAGCGTTGGAGTGATGGGGGACAATCGTACCTATGCCAATGTGGTGGCCATTAGGGCCGTCACGGCGGAGGATGCCATGACAGCGGACTGGGCGAGGCTCCCCTATGATTTGCTGGCCCGCATATCCAACCGTATCGTCAACGAGGTCTCTGGTGTAAATCGTGTGGTGTACGATGTCAGCAGCAAGCCACCTGCCACTATCGAGTGGGAATAGAGCATGGTGAAGGTACTGCATTTCTCTGATTTGCACCTGGGCGTGGAGAATTACGGACGCCTGGATCCTGAGACTGGTCTCAACTCGCGACTGGCGGACTTTCTCAGGGCTTTCGATTATGTGGTGGACTATGTGCTGGAGCATGGCGTTGAGCTGGTGATATTCGCGGGGGATGCCTACAAAACGCGCCGGCCCAATCCCACGTACCAAAGGGAATTCGCTCGGCGTATTCGTCGCCTGAGTGCTCAAAGTGTCCCTGTTCTGCTCCTTGTCGGGAACCACGATAAGCCGAACATTCCAGAACGGGCGAGCACGTTGGGGATTTACTCCACTCTGGGAATAGAGCATGTCTACGTTGCTGACATTCCGGGAACCTGGAGTATTGAAACTGCCAGTGGGAAGGTGCAGATCGTTGCTCTTCCCTGGGTCACTCGGAGCCAGTTGCTTACCAAAGACGAGTACAAGAACAAGAAGATCGAAGAGATCAACGACATCATGGTCGAGAAGATTGAGCACCTGCTGGCGGATCAGATCAACAAGCTTGATCCGGATGTGCCCGCTATCCTCACGGCGCACGGCACGGTTCAGGGAGCCGCGTATGGGTCGGAGCGGAGCGTGATGCTGGGACAGGACATCGTGTTGCCGTTGAGCCTGGTGGCCGATCCTGCCTTTGACTACGTTGCCCTGGGCCACATCCACAGGCATCAGGTGCTGCGCAAGGACCCGCCGGTAGTTTACTCTGGCAGCCTGGAGCGTATTGATTTTGGGGAAGAGAAGGAAGAGAAGGGGTTTGTTGTTGCTGAGGTGAGTCGAGGAAATACTGAGTGGCGCTTTCACTCTACCCATGCCAGGAGATTTGTCACCATCGATGTGATGGCCAGGGACCGGGATCCGATGGCTTGTATCCACGAAGCGATAGAGGTATTTGATATTCGTGATGCCATTGTGCGTTTGATCATCCATATCAATGCCGAGCAGGAGCCTCTGCTGCGCGAGGGCCAGATTCGACAGTGGCTGTCGGATGCCTTCCACGTGGCGGCCATTGCTCGGGACGTGGAACGTCCTGTCAGGATGCGTCTGGGCACTGGTCTCTCGGTCGAGGAGATGACGCCCAGCCAATTGCTGACTCACTACTTGCAGACGAAGAAAGTAGGCGCTGAGCGGATCAAGGTGCTCACTCGTTACGCCAGTGCCATCTTCACTGGCGACGACGAGACGGAGACCAATGGTAGCTAAGGAAGGAGATGCCCAATGAGTTCGAAGGTGAGGGCCGTGGTGGACTATTTTAGCATCGTCGGAGGAGTATGGCAGGAAACTCCAGCGAACTTGGGTATTATGGAGCCGAGTTCGCGCGCGGCTCGCCGCAAGGGCAATCTCTATGTCTTGGTGGAGTCCCCGGAAGCTGGCTCCGACATGGATGTAGTGTGCCAGAAGCTGGTGGATATCATCCTGGATCAGTACTACCGTTTTTCTGGCAGTGTGACCGGTGGCTTGCTTGCTGGTGTAAGTGCAGCCAATGCTTACCTGCTCGAAGAGAACCAACAATCTCCTCAGGCGCAGCGAGTTTACCCGGGAGTGAGTTGTGTTGTGCTAAAAGAGCAAGACCTCTTCATCGCGCAGGTGGGCCCGGCCCTGGTATATGTGGTGCATGACGGGCAAGCCCAGTCCTATCCGGGAGGATCTCCCTGGTTGAAACCTGGGCCTCCACGAGATCCAGAGTCAACGTACATGTCGCCTCTGGGGCTGCGTAGGGAGATTGAGCCTGAGCTTCACCATAGGCGTCTACAGTCTGGCGACTTCATTGTGCTGGCTTGTAGTGCACTGGTGCGTCTGGCAACTGAGAGCCAAGTAGCCGACGCTGTGACATACAAGGGAGCGGAGACGGCCACGCGGAATCTGGAAACTTTGGCCTCAGGGCGAGATCTCTCCGCCATAGTAATCGAGCTAGGGGGTGAGCGAACTATCGTTGATAGGAAGGTGCTTGCTCCTCCCGTCTCGCGGGAGGCAATCATTGAGAAGGAGGAACTCCCTGTTAGAGATGCTCAGCCTCCTCCTCTCGATACGGAATGGGAGGAGGGGCTAGAAGAAGAGTATGATGTGGAAGATGAGGAGCTGGAAGACCTACGTGCTGGTGTATCTCTCGAAAAGGTATCAGCAGGGGTAAAGCAGGGCTTCTTGAAGGTGGGGAGCGCGTTTCTTACTACCTTGAAGCGAGTTCTGCCAGAGCCGGGCGTGGGTGTTGATATCCCGTCTTCTTCTACTGCCAAGGAGACTCCACGTGTGGGCACGCGCACCTTGGTCGTTCTCTCCCTCCTGATTCCGGTCCTGGTTGCTTTGCTGGTGGTCGTAACCCGGTATCAGTATGAGAAATCACGGCAGAGTCAACATGGTGATTATTTGGTAGAGGCTCGTCTCAGGATGACGGAGGCCCTGGGAGCCTCAGATAGGGAGATGGTCAGAGCAGGGTTGCGGGAATCTCTGGAACTGGTTAATCAGGCCATCCAGCTCAACTCGGAGGATGAGAAGGCTCTGGAGTTGTGGTGGAAGATTCAGGATCAGCTGGATACAATCAATCTCGTCACTCGCTTGTATACCCATTGGAATCTGGCCGGACTGCCGGGGCCGTCCGAAGGAGCTGGCCAGGGAGCTCGGGTGTTAGTACAGGGATCAGATGTGTACCTATTGGATCGCAACACTGACCAGGTCTTTGCCTATCGTCTCAACGAAGTGGGCGATGCCCTCATGCCCACCGAGGATCCCTTGTTGATAAAGAAAGAGGATCAGATAGGGGATATCGTGGTGGATGATCTCATTGAGATGCTCTGGATGCCGGCTGGTGGTGCGCGGCAGACAAGCAATCTGCTCGTTCTCGAGAGAGGAGGCTCGTTGCTGGAGCATACGCTGGGGGCAGGCATTCGAGTTTTCCCTGTGGCCAATGCTGCAGAGTGGCGAAAGGTGCGAGCCGCTGGAGCCTATAGAGGCAACTTCTACGTTCTCGATCCGCTCTCGAATCGCATCCTGAAGTACGTTCCGGGCTTCGAAGGCTATACTACCCCGCCGGAAGATTACATAAGCGCTGAGGTGCAGATAGACCTGGGAGGGGCGGTAGACATGACCATTGATGGGCATGTTTACGTATTGCTGGGTGATGGAACGGTGTACAAGTTCCTGTCCGGGGAGCTCAAACCATTCAGTCAGGCGGGTTTGGACGTCTCTCTGAAGAACCCTTCCGCTATCTTTGCTGCTGGCGACATGGACGGGGGGCATATATACATCGCTGATACCGGAAATCATCGTGTGGTACAGTTCAGCAAGGACGGAAGCTTCTTACGGCAGTTCAGAGCTGCTGAAGGTTCTGTCGACATGGACCAGCTACGAGGGTTGTTCGTGGACGAGGCACGAGGAAGGCTATTCCTGATCAATGGCAACTCTCTTCTCTTGACCAATATCCCAGGAATTGGGGGAGCCCCATGACCCTTATCCTGGGAATCGAGACGTCGTGTGATGAGACTGCCGCAGCCGTGGTCGCCAACGGTCGCCACATCCTGTCTAACATCGTTGCCTCGCAGATGGAGATACACAGGCCCTACGGAGGCGTGTTCCCGGAGTTGGCTTCCCGCCAGCATGTCTTGTCCATCGTGCCCGTCATCAGAGATGCCTTGAGCACGGCCGATGTATCGTGGGACGACATTGACGCCGTGGCGGTAGTACACGGTCCTGGTTTGACGGGATCTCTCGTTGTGGGCGTCAACGTGGCCAAAGCACTCGCACTGAGCCATGATTGGCCACTCATTGGGATCAATCATTTGGAGGCCCACATCTACGCCAACTGGCTCGTCGAGAAGCAAGTTTTTGAAGAGGGCGGCCCTGAAGAGGGTGCCCCTGAGGAGGGGGGCGAGAAGGGTAACGTTGAGAGCAGCCCTGCAGTCGCACAGCAGGAACCAGATCCGCCCGAGTTCCCGCTCCTGTGCCTGGTCGTGTCCGGGGGACATACTGAGCTGGTATTGATGCGGGACCACGGGACGTATGAGGTGCTAGGGCGCACGATTGATGATGCTGCGGGAGAGGCGTTCGATAAGGTAGGAAGGTTGTTGGGTCTGGAGTACCCGGGAGGGCCAGCCATCGAGAAGGCGGCGATGGAAGGGGACCCGAGTGCTTACAATTTCCCTCGCGCTTGGCTGAAAGAGAGCTACGATTTCAGCTTCAGCGGATTGAAGACGGCAGTGCTTCGGAAGGTACAGAGTTTCGAGAAGCAGCAGCCAGGTGGCCCTAAGCGCAAGTTGGTCACCTCTATCCCTCAGCGGATCAAGCGGCAGTTGTCGATTGCGGACCTGGCGGCAAGCTTCCAGGCAGCGGTGGTGGACGTCTTGGTGGAGAAAACGGCGAGGGCTGCTGAGGAGTATAAGGTTCAGGAGGTTATCTTGGCCGGAGGGGTAGCTGCCAACGCTTCGCTTCGTGATGCGATGAAGAGAAGGGTATCCCTACCGGTTCGGTGTCCTCCTACGCGGTGGTGCACGGACAACGCCGCTATGGTGGCAGCCACTGGGTACTTTCACTACTTGGCAGGTGATCGCGCCGGATGGGATCTGGACGTGATCCCAAGCCTCTTAATTGGATAGGGATCAGGGGTAGTATATGGCACGCAAAATCAATTCCATGCGCCTCTTGGATGCGAGCAAGATACCCTACGAGGTGTATACTTTTTCGACCGATATCCATTCTGCATCCGGTGTGGCTGCGGCCATTGGACAACCTCTCGATCACGTATACAAGACGCTGGTTGTTATGCGTCTGAATGGGAAGTCGCTGCTCGCGATTGTGCCTGGTCACCGAAAGGCGAGTTTGAAGCACTTGGCTCAGGCAATCGGCGAGAAGAGGCTGCATATGGCTACTCAGATGGAGGCCGAGAGCCTTACGGGACTGCAAGTAGGGGGCATCTCTGCCCTGGCTTTGGTCAATCGAGGCTTCGACGTCTTCCTGGATCGCAGTGCCCTCGATCTTGATAGAATCGTAGTCAGTGCTGGTCGTAGGGGTATCAACTTGCGCCTACGCGTGGAGGACTTGGTGCGGGCCACGGGGGCTACGTTCGTCGAGGCCACGAGTTCAGAGGAAGGGTGACGTTTCTCATGAGAGAACAGCTCCGGAAGCTGCCCGGTGTGGACAACCTGCTGAAAACTATCGAAGTGAAGGACCTTCTTGCAGAATACGGGCATGAATTGACCGTGGGTGGCATTCGGGGGCTGCTGGATGAAGTCCGCGCTGCAATCGTATCAGGGGTTCCCTGTCCGTCTTCCAGTGCACTGATTGCGCGGGTTGTGGAGCGTGTCGAAGAGTTGGGTAGGCCTACTCTCTGGCCTGTGATCAACGCCACCGGAGTCATTTTGCACACCAATCTGGGGCGGGCTCCTTTGAGTGAAGCGACAATTGCTGCCATGGAAGAAGCTGGACGGTCATATTCTAACCTGGAGTACAATCTGGAGACTGGTAACCGGGGATCCCGATACGCCCACGCCGAGAGGTTGCTATGTCAGCTCACCGGCGCGGAAGCTGCCTTGCTGGTGAACAATAACGCCGGGGCAGTGCTCCTCGTTCTTTCTGCCTTAGCTCGTGGGTACGAAGTGATCATCTCGCGGGGGCAACTGGTAGAGATCGGGGGTGGGTTCCGCATCCCGGACGTGATGGCGCAGAGTGGAGCCCAGTTAGTTGAGGTCGGTACTACTAACCGCACCTACATCGGCGACTACGCCAACGCCATCAATGTGGATACGGCCTTGCTCATGCGGGTGCATACCAGCAATTTCCACGTGAGCGGCTTCACGCACGCTGCCTCGCTGACAGAAATGGTGGAATTAGGCCACACCAAGGGCATCCCGGTGGTGGATGACCTCGGCAGCGGCACGTTGATTGACACTTCCTCTTTTGGCCTGGCGCACGAGCCTACGGTGCAGGAGAGCCTGTCTGAGGGCGCTGATCTAGTCACATTCAGCGGTGACAAGCTCCTGGGTGGGCCTCAGGCGGGCATCATTGTAGGGAGGAAGGACCTGATCGCGACGATCAGACATTTCCCGCTGACCCGTGCGCTGCGGGTGGACAAGACCACTATAGCAGGTGTGCAGGCCAATCTGCTTCATTATCTCAAAGGGAAGGCGATCGAGGAGATCCCCCTCTGGCGAATGATCACGAGACCCCTGGAGGAAATCGAAGCCCGTGCCCAAGCGATGGCGCGGAAGCTGTGCGACGAGGGGTGGGCCGCAAAAGCAGTTGAAGGGCGCTCTGCCGTGGGAGGTGGTTCGCTGCCCGGGCAGACGATTCCTACCTGGCTGGTTGCCCTGGAGTGTGAGTCTCCCGATGACCTGGCACACAAGCTGCGACAGGGAAAACCCCCTGTGGTTGCGCGTATTGAGGAGGACGTTCTCCTGCTTGATCTGCGCACGGTGCCATTGGAACAAGAGGAGCCTCTCTTGGGTTCTCTCATATCAAGCCGAAAACTCTGAAGCACACCAGAGTGGTGCATACCCCTATGCCGATGCCTGCGAATACCTGACGAGGCGAGTGTGCGCCTAGCTGGACTCGGGCCCAAGCCGTCAGGGGAATGAGTAGAAGGACCGGTGCTGCCAGCGCCCCGAGAAAAGCACACAGCGTTGTCGTCGCAGCCCCGATGCTCAATGTGTGCTGGCTGATCTTCCATACCGATGTGATGGCCAGGGAGAGTACTACCAGCACCAGGCCAGTCGTGTAGATGGCCAGCAACTCCACGGGACCACTGAAAGCGATAACGGCTCCAAGAGGTACCAGAGCGCCAGCCAATGCCACTCCTATCACGCTTGGTCTGAGACGTTGCCGCCGATCCGAGATGTCCCAGTCGCTTATACCGCCACCGCGCAGCTCCCATAGAATAACGAGGATTGGGATCAAGACCGAGAAGGTTGTGGTCAGGGCAAACCATGTGGCCCCCGCAACCAGGTCATTCGCGTGCCGAAATGCCGCAGTAGCCAGAATGGGGATGCACAGCACCAACGGGTTGAAGATGCGCGAAACCCACCTTGCCAGACTCTGCGTCCAGCGCATTTCTCCTGCGATCATCCCAGCAACGATGAGTGCCCCTCCTGACATTATGCGAGGGGTTAATTGCTCACCGGCCAGCAAGTATCCGAAGAGCGCTGCGAAGACCGGCTCTGCCGTGAAGATGATCGCAGTATGGGTAGGACTGGTGAATCTCTGTGCTGCGTTCTGCACTCCGAAGGCAACTGCCGTGGCCAGGACTCCGGTGAAGGCTGCGGCTCCCCAGACGGGCATTGGAATCGTACCTACCCATTCCCCCTGTAGCACGGAGGCGATCCCACTAATGACGGCAACCGTGGCTACCTGCACTGTGGACAAGATCAAGGGATCCATGCGGGGGGCGAAGGCGCTGACAGCAACGATGTGCAAGGCGAAAGAGATCGCACACCCGAGTACCAGGAGATCGCCATTGCCTACGCTGAGATCCGCATTGAGCGAGAGAACTGCCAGGCCGGCAGTAGAGAGAATCACTCCCAGGGTCGCTTGCCAGGTTGGTTTGCCACGGAGAAGCAGCGTCGATAGGAGCGGTACCAAGACCACTGACAGTCCGGTGATGAAGCCAGCTTTGGACGCTGTCGTATACTTGAGACCGGTGGTCTGGAATGCGTATCCCGCGAAGAGAAACAGACCGATGAGGACGCCAGCCCTAATCTGTTTCTTCGTTGCCGAAACCAGCCGTCTTGCCGCCAATAGGATCAGCGCCAGTGTGGCCAGTGCAAAGCGGATGGTCAGGAAACGGTACACCGGAAAGCCAGCTACTACGTCTTTGACCATCACAAAGGTACTGCCCCAGATCAAGGTAACCAGTAGCAGGGCCACATCGGCCATTATCTGACGGCGTCGCGATTGCTGTTCTGTTGCTATGGAGTGCTCGATGCTCATGGATTGAGTGTCCTTCAATGGTTCTGAGTATACATTGTTTGGGGGACAACGTCAACAATTGAGCACCCTCACAATTGACAGGAAACAAGGCGATGTCTATAATGGGGATGCTCCTGTTCACGCACCTTCCGGCTGAGACCCTGAATTGGGTCAATCGAAGCCTGCTATTATGTTCAGTATCGGGGGATCAAGATGTCCAAAGAGCACGAGATCAGAAAAGCTGTAGTGCCTGTCGCAGGGTGGGGCACCCGACTTCTTCCTGCCACCAAGTCACAGCCCAAGGAAATGCTTCCTGTTGGTCGCAAGCCCGCTGTACAATACGTCGTGGAAGAGTTGCAGGATGCTGGTCTGCATCAGATACTGTTCATCACCGGGCGTAAGAAGAGCGCCATCGAGGATCACTTCGATAGTGACCCTGAGCTGACAAAGCTGTTGGTGACCGGGGGGGGATATGCGCTTCTGGATGAGCTGAAATACTTGGAGGCGGGCACCCATTTCTTCTACATACGTCAGAGTATACCCAAGGGGCTCGCTGATGCTGTGCACCTGGCCGAGGACTTTGTGGGGAGCGAGGATTTCGTTGTGGCGCTGGGGGATTCGATCATCAAGTCGTCTGATGGGAATTGTTTTTTGCGGGAGATGGTTGCCAGCCACCGAGAGCATGGATCCGCTTGTACCATTGCGGTGGAAGAGGTGGCTCTTGAAGACGTCCATCGCTATGGCATCGTCAAGCCTGGACCTCTGGACAGCTCAGATTATGGTTTTGAGGTGGAGGACCTGGTGGAGAAGCCGAGCCGGGAAGCTGCGCCCAGCACCTGGGCCATAGCTGCTCGCTACATCTTTAGCCCCGACATATTTGAGGCCATTCGCCGCACGTATCCCGATTCCAGTGGAGAGCTTCAGCTCACCGATTCGATACGCTTGTTGCTACAGATGGGCAAGAAAGTGTGTGCGGTGCGGCTCCGCCAGGGCCAGAGGCGCTACGACATTGGCAATTTCGAGAGTTACTTCAAGGCTTTCATTGATTTTGCTGTCAGCGATGAGAAGTACGGATACCTGATTCGGCAGTATCTCAAGAGGAAGTCCAACGAGTTCTAGCTAGGAGGCGCTCATAGTGCTAGTCTGCTCGGCTCCTGGCAGAGCCGGGATCATCGGCAATCCCACGGACATGTATGGAGGAAGCGTGCTGTCTTGCTCCATTGCCGAACGCGCGTACGTAGAAATCGAGGAAGCCGGCCGCCTGGAATTTGAAACCCAGGGCCAGACATTCACAGTGCAAGATCGGGGGGATCTTCAACTGAGGGATGATCTCTTTGATATAGGAAGAGCCATTCTTTCCTATCTGCGTCTTCCAGACCTAAGATGTCACATTCGTTACCGAAGTGACATCCCCGTCAAGGCGGGAGTGGGGGGGTCTACCGCTTTGACGGTGGCGATGCTCTATGGTCTTCTGGAATATCAGGGGATTAAGGCGCATAAGTACCGCCTGGCAGAAATGGCTCGCTACATTGAGCTCAATTTTCTGCGGGTTGTCTGTGGCTACCAGGATGCTTACATGTGCACTTTTGGTGGCCTCAACTACATGGATTTCCAGGGCAAGCAGTTCTATCGTGAGGCCGAAGCTGAACTCTACGCCACTATCGAACCATTGCATAGCTACGTACCTGAGCTTCCTTTCGTCTTGGCGCATACAGGCGTGCAGCACTCGTCGGGAGCGGTTCACAAGCCCATCCGTGAGCGTTGGTTGGAGGGGGAGCGTACGGTGCGGGATGCGTATGTGTCCATTGCGCGCCTGGCGTGGGAAGGAAAGAAGGCTTTGCTGCAAGAGGATTGGAGCCGGCTTGGACGCTTGATGAACCAGAACCACGCCATCCAGCGGGACCTGGGGGGGTCTGGCGAGTCCAATGAGCGTTTGATCAAGGTCGCACTGAACCACGGGGCTCTGGGGGCCAAGCTTGCGGGCGCGGGGGATGGGGGCACCATCATCGCGCTGCACCAGGATCCAGAAGAGATGATCGAGGCGTTGTTGGGGGCAGGGGCGGAACGTATCTTCTACCTGCATCCCAGCGCTGGGGTGCAGATGGAGGATATGGATACCCTTCCTGTACCAGAAACTGAGGTGTGATCGGCTCGTAATCAGTATCAACCTTCCGCTCAGGTGCAACGCGCCTACAGAAGCGCGGTATTTGTGAAACCAGGGCGGGTTGCGGGGTGATCAGCCGATTCTCTAGGCCATGCTTAGGTGCGTTGCACCTTGCCGTGTGAGAAGGACGGAGTTTGTATAATGAGTGACCTGTCTGGCATTCTGTTCAATGTCCTGTCGGGGGCAATTTCGATTTTGATAGCTATTGATGTTCACGAATGTTGCCACGCCTGGGCGGCCTACCAACTGGGGGACTACACCACCAAGGACCGTGTGACGCTGAATCCCTTAGCACATCTGGATCCAGTGGGAACGCTCTTCATGGGAATCAACCTTTTTTATGGCGCTGTGTTTCGTTCGAGCTTGCCTCTAATAGGGTGGGGCAAACCGGTAGTATATCATCCGCACTTACTACGTAAGAAAGGGCGAGTGGGGATGGCTATCGTTGCTGCGGCTGGCCCGGTGGCCAATGTGGTTACGGCTGTGGTCTTTGCATTGCCTATACGTCTGGGAGTACCCTTCACGAGTGCCTCGATATACCTACTGCAATTGTGCTATACCATCGCAATGACCAACGTTGTGATCGCGGCCTTCAACCTGATTCCCATTCCGCCCTTGGATGGCTACAGCGTTCTACTCTGGATTGTGAACAGTATCAGGGCTGGCTGGGCCTACCGTTTGTACGTGTCGTTGAGCCGATTGGAGAGCTATGGTTTTCAGGCTTTGATGCTCCTGATTATGGCGGATTGGATACTGCCGTTTTCTATCTTGAGCATCGCCATGAGGCCGATGATCTGGGTAGCGGGTCTCATCGTCTTTGGTGCGCGGTGGTAGTGTTGAGGATTGCCTACCGCGTTAAGCAGTTCGCCTCCGCGCTGGTGGCTTCCGCCCAGCCGGTCGATGTGTGTGTACTGCAGAGGTACCTTTCCTCTACCGAGGTTGAGCTTTTCCTTCGCCAAGATGGATCTCTCCAGCAACACAGCTTGAGAGTTCTGCGGATTCTGGAAAACCGGGGTTGTGGTGATGCTGTGCTCTTGGAGGCAGCATTGTTGCACGATTTGGGCAAGAGCGAAGGGCGGATCAGGTTGTGGCACAGGGTGGCCAAGGTCCTTCTGGATGCCGTGTCACCGGCACTGAGTGAACGCTTGGGATCTGATGATGCTGGTAGTTGGCGATACCAGTTCTACGTCCAAGAGCATCATCCGGCCTTGGGTGCAGAGATGATTCGTTTGGCAGGGGGGGAGTCCTCTGTTACAGAGCTTATTGCCGACCATCACACTCCGGTGGGCGAAACAAAAAGACGAGGATTAGATGCTGAAAGACTCATATCGCTTCGGCGTGCGGATGAGACAGTTTGAATGAGGGGGAGGATGTCTGAGAAAGTGAGAATCACCATAGTTGGGATGGGTGCTATTGGAACCTCGATAGGTATGGCTCTCAAGAAGGCAGAACCGGAGATCGAGATCACCGGCCATGACAAAGCCCATGCTATCGCTGGTCAAGCACGCAAACGAGGGGCCGTCGATCGCACCGATTGGAATCTGATTTCGGCTTGTGAGAACGCTGATGTAACTATCATTACCACGCCCATTGCCGAGTTGAAGGATACGCTGGTGGCGGCGGGGTCGTATTTCAAGTCGGGGAGTCTCGTAATGGACACCGCGAGCGTCAAGGCACCTGTCCTTCAGTGGGCGCAAGAGAATCTGGGGGATGGAGTTAGCTTTGTGGGGGGGAGTCCTATTTTGCCAGGTGGTAGGCGAGAGATAGACCCGGAGCTCTTCTCTGGTGCTCTTTTCTGTCTTTGTCCGGATGGTGGGGCATCGCCGAATGCCGTGGCATGGGCCTCAGAATTAGTAGTGACCCTGGGGGCAAAGCTACTCTTCATTGATGCCGAGGAACATGATGGTCTTATGGCTGCCGTGGGGCATCTGCCGGTCTTGCTGGCGACAGCTCTTCTGCAAGTGGCGAGTGCAAGTCCTGCCTGGCGAGAGTCAGTCAGACTGGCTGGAGACAGCTTCGCCAACGCTACCATGTCCATCAGTGGGGATGCTGCCTCTCACTGTGCGCTTTGCCAGAGCAATGCGCAGAACATCGTGCGCTGTCTTGACCTCATCCAAGCTCAACTGGCGGAACTGCGCCAGGCTATCGTGGATGGGAACGACGAGGCATTGGAGGGTGCCTTTGAGGCTGCCTTGGAAGCGAGAGATGAATGGGAGAGGGGAGAAGTGGTCCCGTCGCAAGAAGCAGTGAAATATGACAGGGGATTTCGCTCTCTCTTTCTTGGGAAGCTGTAGCCGATAGAAGTTGATAGCGAGACGCTACTGGGTATGTCTGCTGGAATGTGTGGATGGCATGGTATACGCTGGTTGGACGACGGATGTGGAGCGCCTCTTGCGGGCTGATAGCACGGGGCGAGGAAGCCGTCATACGCGGCGCCGGTGCCCAGTGAGGATCGTCTATCGGGAGGAGTGCTTGTCCGAGAATATCGCCAGAAATCGGGAGAGCGCTTTGCGTCGCTTGCGCCATGCCCAGAAGTTGCAATTGATAGAACGAGGAGGAGAAATTGACTAGCTTATCTGTTGTGCTCCCAGCCTATAACGAAGCTGAGAACATTGAGGAAATGACAAAAGCTGTGATGAAGACCATCACGTCGCTCACAGAGGAGTACGAGATCATCGTTGTAGATGATGGTAGTCGTGATGGGACGGGGGATGTAGTGCAAGGATTGAACGCGGAGCACCCCCGGATCCGTCTTGTGCAGCATGATGTTAACCGGGGTTATGGAGCTGCGCTATATAGCGGCTTCAAGGCGGCGACCAAAGACCTGATCTTTTTCACCGATGCCGATCGTCAATTTGAGCTAGCAGATTTACATAAGTTCTGGCCTGAGGCCGATAGCGTTGACATGGTGATTGGGTATCGTCCGGAACGTGCCGATCCCTTCCATCGTCGTCTTTTCGGGTGGGGGTGGACTTGGTTCACGAACCTCCTCTTTGGGTACACTGCCCGGGATGTGGACTGTGCTTTCAAGCTCTTCAAGCGCGAGATCATAGACAGCATTGAGATCAAGTCCATGGGAGCTACCTTTAGTGCTGAGTTCCTGGTGCGCGCAAAGGCCAAAGGGTACACGATTCGCGAATTACCTGTGCGCCATCTACCACGCGTGGCAGGGAGTCAGACTGGGTCGCGTCTGGATGTCATCCTGCGAGCTTTCTGGGAGATCCTGATTTTCAGAATAGAGATGTGGCGGAAGAAGTAGTGACAGGATAACTCCGCGGGTGACTCCGCGGGTGACTCCGCGGGTGACTCCGCGGGTGACTCCGGGGGGAGTTGGTTGATGCCAGACTGCGAAGGTGCTGGCCAGAACAGCGGCTATAATATCCTCATGATCGCGCCCACGTCGTTCTTTGCCGACTATGGCTGTCACGTGCGCATACTGGAAGAGGCCCTGATACTGCAGAAGTTGGGCAATGATATCACTATCTGCACGTATCACAATGGGCGGGACCTGGATGGACTGAATATTCGGCGCACCTTGACTATTCCCTGGCGGCAGGATTACGAAGTGGGGTCTTCCCGCCACAAGGTTGCCTTTGATATTCTCCTCTCTCTCACTTCCCTCCGGGCGGCGCTGCAGAGTCGTCCAGACATCATCCATGCTCACCTGCATGAGGGCGCTCTGATTGGGTACATTCTAAGCAGGCTGGGGGGCATACCCATGGTTTTTGACTTTTAGGGTAGCCTGACCGGCGAGATGGTTGATCACAACTTCCTGGACCCGGATGGTTTCTTCTATCGTCCTGTACGTTGGCTGGAGGAGACCATCAACCGGTTCTCTCCTGCCATCGTTACCAGCTCGATCAACGCAGCGCGGTTGCTGCGAGAGGAGTTTCACTGTTCTCCCGATCTGATTGAAACGGTGTCGGACTGTGTCAATACCGACTACTTCTCCCCGAAACAAGATGCGGCGACCGTGCAGGTGCTGAAGGAGCGATGGAATATTCCCGGTGATCGCAAGGTGGTTGTCTATCTGGGGCTTCTGGCAGAATGGCAGGGTATCAGCCACTTGCTCAGAGCAGCTCGACTTATCTGCGAGCAACGCAGTGACGTGCACTTTCTGATCATGGGCTTCCCGGGCGAGTGGCAGTATCGCGCTCTCGCCAGGGACTTTGGTATTTCTGATCATGTGACCTTCACCGGCAAGATCTCTTACGAGAAGGCTCCCCGGCATCTAGCTATGGGAGACATCGCTGTTGCTCCGAAGCTCTCAGCCACCGAGGGAAACGGCAAGATCCTGAACTACATGGCCATGGAGTTGCCGACGGTTGCCTTTGACACCCCAGTAAGCCGAGAGTATCTCGATGAGATGGGTGTCTATGCCCCTGCCGGTGACGTCCCAGCACTGGCCGCGGGTATCGTTTCGCTGCTGGATGATCCAGAGCGCAGGGCGAATCTGGGGATTGCTCTTCGTGCGAGAGCCTGTGAGCGCTACACGTGGGAGCGAGCAGGACGCAAGCTCATGGAGATCTATCAGCGACTCTGCTCTCGCTAGCCACGCTGGATCTGTCGAGAGCTATTGACTTACCCATTGGGAAAATCGTCGATGTTGAAGCCTGGCCCCTTGCGCTTTCTTTTAGTCTTGGCCTGGGCCGTCATTCTGATCCTCGTTAACGTGAGTCTGTCTGCTGCCCTTACACCGCAGTGGTCAGAGGCATCTGCTTATTCCTCCTCCGGGTGCTTGAATGAGTTTCTCCCTTACCCTCAGAGTCAATATACTGAGGAATGGATCGAGTTGTACAACGGCAGCAGCGAGACAGTCGATCTGAGTGGATGGGGGAGGAGAGTGGGGGGATGATTGGGCTGTGACACCCGGGGAGGCCAATCGGGCGAGGGCGAGGGAGTGGCGAGCGTGGGTGCCGTTAGTCAAAAAGTCATGAGATCATTATAGAATCCGATGCACTTCCCGCGCGCGGTAGATGTCCGATGTCTTTTTCTAAACCCTTGCTGATCTCTACTTGACAAGAAGGCAACTTCGTATTAGATTATTGCGCGTGTATGGTTCATCAAGTACACTTATCCTAATCTCAACAAGGAGGCGTTATGGCAGTTAAGGTTGATATCAGCAAGTGTGATGCCTGTGGGTCGTGTGTGGAGGTCTGCCCGGTGGAGGCTATTACCATCGTGGATGACCATGCCGTCATCGATCCTGACGAGTGCATCGATTGCCTGTCGTGTATTGACGAGTGTCCCAACGAGGCCATCTACGAGGAAGAGTAGGTTTTCCATCTTCTGATGGTGAGTGGAACAGAGACGCCCAGAGGTCTGATGGACTCTGGGTGTCTCTGTATCCCGATTGTTAATCATTCCTGACGTGACCAATCTTGAGAACCGAGCATTACGTATCCAAATGGAGGTAGGCCACGTGGTTGAGTACTGGCTGGTGGGGCGCGGTGCGCAGCATCCTGAGCGACGCGAGGGTGCGGCGCTGGATCTAAGAGCAAGGTTGCTTGAGCGAGGGTGGAGATTGGTGTGGGGCTTTGCCCATATTCCAGCGGGCGTGGCGCTGCGCATTCCTGACGACTGCATCGTCCGGGTTACGGGCCGGAGTGGCAACTTCCTGCGGGGCATTATTGTGCACGACGGGGTGGTTGAATCGGAGTTCAACGGCCAGGAGGTCGCTGCTCTGATCTACTGCCCCTGGCCAAGGTTGATTCGACATGGGCAACGAATCGCGCAGATGTGGCCTGTTACAGTTGATCGAACTGCTTTTCGTAGACTGGAGGTTCCTCCCGAAGGGGTGGGGGCAGGGAAAAGGGGGTTTGGATCTACAGGGAGATAGGGGCCGCCGATGCAGAAAGATTACACTCGAGGGAGCATACTCCGTCACATCTTGAGCCTAGCGATCCCTGCTACTGGGTCCATCGCTCTATCTGGCTTCAGCAGCTTGGTGGATGTGTTCTGGTTAGGCCGACTGGGGAGTGAAGAACTGGCGGCGGCATCCATGGGGATGTCCCTGCGCATGGTTGCGATTAGCATGCTGATGGGTGTCTCTATCGGCGGGGCGGCTCTGGTGGCCCGTTACGTCGGAGCCCAGGATAAGCGGCGTGCCAATCGAGTTGCTCTTCAGATCGCGTTCTTGGCTGTGGGCATAGGTGTCTTGGTAGGCGTTGTGGGGTATATCTGGGCCGAGCCACTACTCTACCTGATGGGGGCGAGGGGGGAGGTACTGGCCCTTGGAGTGCAGTGGGTGCGGGTGATCTTCGCCGGATTGGTCTTTATGGAGATGCTGCCCACGATGAACCAGGTGCTGTACGGTGCCGGCAATCCAGAACGAGCTTTTCAGGCTAATCTAGCCTATGTCTCAGTACTGATAACATTTGAACCACTCCTGATTTTTGGTCTGGGGTCGTTGCCGGGCCTTGGGATTCAAGGAGCCTCTCTGGCTCGGGTACTGGCAAGTGGGGTGGGGATAGCCTTTCAATGGTATGTCCTGCTAGCTGGCAAGGCGCGGGTCAAAGTGGATCTTCACGACATTCGATTGGACTTCCCGATGATGGGACGCGTGATGAAGCTGGCCGTTCCGACTGGTGTTACGCATCTGGCGATGAACCTGGCTGGCACGCTAACCTATCGCGTGATTGCACCGTTTGGAGTGGCCACGATAGCAGCGTTTGGTGTGGTCAGCAAAGTGCTTAGCTTTGCTTTTACTTTGCCCGGGGGCGTGATCCTTTCCCCTCGCACGATGGTGGGTCAGAATCTGGGGGCAGGGAAGCCAGAGAGGGCCATGCGTGCAGGTTGGAGTGCGGCGGGCTTGAGCGCTGCGCTCACTGCCTCACAGATGGTGTTGGTATTCATCCTGGCGGAACCTATTCTTGCTTTGTTCAATGCCGACCCAGCGGTGATCGCTGAGGGGAGCCGTGGTTTGCTCTACTTGGCTTTACCTCAGATAGCCTATAGTGTTGGGGACTGCGTCTCAGTAGCTCTTATCGGTGCGGGCGATACCGTTTCGCCTATGTGGATAAGCATGGGGTCCCTTTGGATGGCGCGGTTGCCCCTGATGTATGGGTTTGCTCACCTGTTGGGATGGGGGCCAGTGGGCATCTGGGTTGGGATGGGCCTCGCCCAGGTGGCCGAAGCGCTGGCGATGGCGGTTCGGTTTGGACAGGGCAAGTGGAAAATGAGGAAACTATAAGCGACTCATCCAAACGCGTATCGAAGGTGGCCCCTGGGATGAAAGGAGAAGCCATGATAAAGCAGCGTTGTGCTTCTCTTATTGACGGACTCTCATCACGCTTCAAGACCCCTGCGGCGACGGTCGTGTTATCCCTCATGGGGATATGCCTCCTGGTTGCATGTGCTCAAGTGCCCACTTCGACCCCAGCGCCGATGCCGACCAGCACTCAGTCTGTAGTGCCGGA
>JAKLPW010000318.1 GCA_022013675.1 Anaerolineae bacterium
GCTGGCCCAGCCGGGTGATTTTGACACCTGCTATTTCATTGTGAGGCACAGCAGGCACGTTGACGTTAAGGAAGGTGTTGGGGGGCAAGCCGCGCTCCAGGACGAGTCTCACTAACCGGGCGGCAAATCGGGCAGCGTAGGCAAAATCTTGGCTCTGATAGGAGTCCAGGGACACCGCCAGGGCAGGGATGCCAGAGATGACCGCCTCCATCGCCGCGGCTATCGTGCCTGAGTAAGTGATGTCGTGGCCCACGTTGGCCCCCTGATTGATTCCTGAGACGACCAGATCAGGCTGATGATCTAGGATGCCCAGGATGACCAGAGCCACGCAGTCCGATGGAGCTCCAGTGGTGGTGTAGGCCGATGCCCCATCGAGCAGAGTCGTCTGGTTCACCCGCAGGGGCTTGTGCATGGTCTTGTTGTGGCCAGCCGCCGACCAATTGTGATCGGGGGCGAAAACCGTGACCTCGCCAACCTCCCGTAGGTTCTTCTGGAGGGCCAACAGCCCCAGCGCATCCACGCCATCGTCGTTGGTGACCAAGATATGCGGACTCATCGAACGAGGATTTGACCTCCTGGCAGGGCGTGTTCCGTGTTGCGTATTTCGTACTCCGTTCACGCAATATGCAATACGGCTATTATACCCTACTAGCTTTCACAAGGCAAGAACCGAACTTCTGGCAGCGGTGCGCATTTGACAGGATGGGCATCCTGGCCTATAATTCTCCCCAGGAAGCGAGAGATGTACCTGATACGGAAGAAGTCAACTGCTCAACATGATTGGTGTGCTTTGACCCCGTCGCTTTCGGTGGATCGGATGAGTACACGGGCGCTGATTACGCTTAGAGCCTAATGCCTTCGGGCATTAGGCTCTTTTTGTTCCAGAAGCCACACTATCCAGGGAGGTTGCTACTATGAGCAAGGCCGAGACGCTTTATCGCTTGCAGACCATTGACTTGGAGATTGACGAGAGGAGCCGCCGCCTCAAAGAAGTGAAAGCCATCTTAGAAGGGAACGAGGAGCTGCAGCAGGTGCGACAGGCCCTGCAAGACGGGGAGAAGAAGCTGAGCCGGCAGCGGGCCAAGCTACGCGACCAAGAGCTAGAGATGCGAAGCCTTGCCCACAAGATCGCTTCGGTGGAGGAGCGGCTCTACGGCGGCCATATCAAAAACCCCAAGGAATTAGCCAGCCGCCAAGAAGAGGTTCAGTACCTGAAGCGCAGGAAGGGCGGGCTCGAAGATCAGGTGTTGGAGATGATGATCGAGGTTGAGGACAGCGAGACCAGCGTGACGGAGCAGCGGGAGAGGCTGGCCCGACTGGAGGCGGAGTGGCAGGAGACCCAAGCCCAGCTTTCCGTTGAACAAAGTGAGCTTGCAATCCGGCTGAGCCAACTGAAGGCGAAACGGGCTAAACTACAGAAGACAATTGAGGCCCATGACCTGGCTTTGTACGAGGATTTGCGGCAACGCAGGTATGGGCAAGCGGTGGCCCTCCTGGAAGGCGAACTCTGTCAAAGCTGCCGTGTGACCCTGCCCAGCAGAAAGGCGCAGCAGGCCCGTCAAGGAAAAGAACTGGCCCTCTGTAGTAACTGCGAGCGTATCCTGTACATGGAGCGATAGCGGCTTGAGTATCTAA